>CAMCJY010000261.1 GCA_945875225.1 Comamonas sp. lk
GACCTTGACCATTTTCAAAACGCCGGCGGGCAGCTCGTCGCCCTGGGTTAGTTTTTTGCGCTTTTCTTCAAAAGACAAGTCAAAGCTGTGGCGGGTTTGCTCCAGCGAGGCCTTGATGCTTTCGAGTTGCGAAGCTACCGCGTCATCGGCCGGACGGATATCGAACCAGTGAAATTTCTCTACCGAGTCCAGATAGGCTTTGTCGATCTTGCTGCCTTTTGCCAGTTTTTGCGGGCCGCCGTTTGCGATCTTGCCGCTTAACAGCTTGGCGATACGGTCAAAGGCATCGGCTTCCACGATACGCAACTGGTCGTTCAAATCCAAGCGAAAGCGCTTGAGCTCATCGTCAATGATTTGCTGCGCACGCTTGTCACGCACAATGCCTTCGCGGGTGAACACCTGCACGTCAATGACCGTGCCTTGTGAGCCTTGGTCCACGCGCAAAGAGGTGTCTTTCACATCGCTAGCTTTTTCGCCGAAGATGGCGCGCAGCAATTTTTCCTCTGGAGTCAGCGTGGTTTCACCTTTGGGTGTGACCTTGCCGGCCAGGGTGTCACCCGGCATGACTTCCGCGCCGACATAAATAATGCCCGACTCGTCCAAACGGTTGAGTTGCTGTTCGCTCAAATTGGGAATATCGCGGGTAATTTCCTCGGCACCGAGTTTGGTGTCGCGGGCCATAACCACCAGCTCTTCGATGTGAATCGAGGTGTAGCGGTCTTCGGCCACCACCCGCTCGCTGATCAGGATGGAATCCTCAAAGTTATAGCCATTCCACGGCATGAAGGCGACCAGCATGTTCTGACCCAAGGCCAATTCGCCCAAGTCGGTGGACGCGCCGTCGGCAATCACATCGCCCTTATCCAGTTTGTCCCCTTTTTTGACGATGGGGCGTTGATGGATATTGGTGTTTTGGTTGGAACGCTGGTACTTGATCAGGTTATAGATGTCCACACCCACTTCGCCCGCCTGGGCTTCAGCGTCGTTGACGCGCACCACCACGCGGGTGGCGTCCACATAGTCCACCACACCGCCACGGTTAGCAGTCACCACGGTTCCCGAGTCCACTGCGGCAACGCGTTCGATACCAGTTCCTACAAAGGCTTTTTCTGGGCGCAGCACCGGCACCGCCTGGCGCTGCATATTGGCGCCCATCAGCGCGCGGTTGGCGTCGTCATGCTCCAAGAAGGGCACCAAGGATGCCGCCACCGAAACAATTTGCGCCGGCGAAACATCCATGTACTGCACGCGCTCTGGACCCACCAGTACCGATTCGCCTTTTTCGCGCGCCGATACCAATTCGCCGGTCAGCACGCCGTCTTTGTCCAAAACCGCATTGGCCTGGGCGATGACGTATTTGCCTTCTTCGATAGCTGAGAGGTAATCGATCTCATGGGTGACTTTGCTATTGGCCACGCGGCGGTAAGGCGTTTCGATAAAGCCGTATTCGTTCAAACGGGCATACAAAGCCAGCGAGTTGATCAGGCCGATGTTCGGGCCTTCAGGGGTCTCGATGGGGCAGACGCGTCCGTAATGGGTCACGTGCACGTCACGTACTTCAAAGCCGGCGCGCTCACGCGTCAGGCCGCCTGGGCCGAGGGCAGAGACTCGGCGCTTGTGCGTGATTTCCGACAAGGGATTAGTCTGGTCCATGAACTGCGATAACTGCGAGGCGCCAAAGAACTCTTTGAGCGAGGCGGAAATCGGTTTGCTGTTGATCAGGTCGTGCGGCATGAGCGGCTCTTGCTCGGCTTGGCCCAGACGCTCTTTAACGGCTTTTTCGATACGTGCCAAACCGGTGCGGTACTGGTTTTCAGCCAGTTCACCCACGCAGCGTACGCGGCGGTTACCCAGGTGGTCAATATCGTCCACGTCACCACGGCCGTTGCGCAAGTCCACCAGAATTTTGACCACGGACAAAATGTCTTCGTTGGTCAAAACCATGGGGCCTGTCGATTCGGCGCGGCCCATTTTGGCGTTGAACTTCATACGGCCCACGCGCGACAGGTCGTAGGTATCCGGGTTGTAAAACAAGCGCTGGAACAGGGCTTGCACTGCGTCTTCAGTGGGCGGCTCGCCGGGGCGCATCATGCGGTAGATCGCCACGCGCGCAGCAAAGTCGTCCGTCGTCTCGTCAGTACGCAGGGTTTGCGAGATGTATGCGCCTTGGTCCAACTCATTGGTGTAGATGCAGGCCAAATCGGTAATGCCGGAGGTACGCAGCTTTTTGAGCAGCGCATCGGTCAACTCTTCGTTGGCTTTGGCCAGGATTTCACCGGTCTCGGCTTCAACGATATTACGCGCCACCACACGGCCCACCAGAAAGTCTTCGGGCACGCTAATGTGGGTGGTGCCGGACTGTTCCAGTTCGCGGGTATGGCGTGCCGTCACGCGCTTGTCTTTGGCCACCACCACGATGCCGGACTTGTCGGTCAGGTCAAAGCGGGCAACTTCGCCACGCAGGCGCTCGGGTACAAATTCCATTTGCGCGCCGCTGTCCATCAGGCGGAAATTGTCATTGACAAAGAAGTTCGCCAGGATGGATTCATTGTTCAGGCCGATCGCCTTGAGCAAAATCGTGACCGGCATTTTGCGGCGACGGTCCACACGGAAATAGAGCAGATCTTTGGGATCGAACTCAAAGTCCAACCAAGAGCCGCGGTAAGGGATGATGCGCGCTGAAAACAGCAGCTTGCCCGAGCTATGGGTTTTGCCCTTGTCATGCTCGAAAAACACGCCGGGTGAACGGTGCAATTGCGAGACGATCACGCGCTCGGTGCCGTTGATGATGAACGAGCCTTTGCTGGTCATCAAAGGCACTTCGCCCATGTAGACCTCTTGCTCCTTGACCTCTTTGACCACTTTGTTCTGGCTGGTGGAGGCTTCGCGGTCATAAATAATCAGCTGCACCTTGGCACGCACCGCCGAGGCATAGGTCAGACCACGTGTCTGGCACTCGCGCACATCAAAGCCAGGCTTGGCCAAGTTGTACTCCAGGTACTTCATCTCGACAAAACCATTGTGCGAGACGATGGGGAAAGCAGCCTCAAACGCCGCTTGCAAGCCCTCCTGGGTTCGCTTTTTAGGGTTGATGTCGGCCTGCAAAAACGCGGTGTAAGCGTCTTTTTGCATTTGCAGCAGGTAAGGGATTTCGAGCACGCTGTCGCGGTTACCGAAATTTTTGCGTATGCGTTTACGTTCTGTATATGTGTAAGCCATGAGATCTCCGGGCAAAGTCTGAGGAATCCTGGGTGTCCTAGGCGACTGTGTTTCATTCTTGGTGATTGGCCGCTACCAATCATTGGCGGACGGTCGCGCATTGCACGCGACCCGAACCAAGGCATCTTCTGCAGTCGGGGTCAGAAGACACTTGACAAGCCTGTCATCCTACGGGCTTGTCAGCTGTACTCTGAGGCGCAAGCGCTGCCGGTACCAGCAGCGCTTGC
>CAMCJY010000262.1 GCA_945875225.1 Comamonas sp. lk
AAGCGCCCGGCCATCAAGTCGGTGAGCATAGGACCGGTGCCACGATAGGGCACATGCACCATAAAGGTTTCGCTAACCATTTTGAGATATTCAAAGGCCAAATGGCCCGCGCTGCCGTTGCCCGCAGACCCGTAGTTGAGTTGACCGGGCCTGGCTTTGGCGTAGGCTATAAATTCTTTGAGGTTCTTCACCGGAAGATCCGGGTGCACTACGTACAGGCTGGGCACTTTGGCGATAAGCGTGATAGGCACGAAGTCTTTATTCGGGTCGTAGGGCAGTTTGGCAAATATGTAGGGATTGACCGCAAGCGTGCCGATATGGCCCAGTATGAGCGTGTGTTCATCGGTGGAATTGGCGACTTCTTGCATCGCAATATTGCCCCCAGCGCCGGGCTTGTTTTCTACGAACACGTTTTGCCCAATGGTCTTGGCCATCTCACCGGCCAGTGCACGGGCCACAATTTCAGAACTGCCGCCAGGCGCGAAAGGCACCACCAGGCGTAGCGGCTTGTTGGGCCAGGTATAGGCCCGCGCCAACCCAGGCGACAAGGCGATGGCCGAGGCGGCAGATGCAAGTAAGAGCTGCCGGCGTGTGATGCTGTGGTGTTTTATGATATCCATGGAGTCTTCCAAATTTTGGGCGGTATGCTAACTGCCTAGTGGCGTGCTCGGGCCACGCGGACACCTATTTTCCTGCATTCGGGAAAAACAACTGCTGCCCATCAATCCGGTAGGCAGCAACCACGGCCTGGCCGGCGGGCGATAGCACCCAATCTACAAATTTTTGTGCATCCTGCGCTTTAACATGCGGATGCTTGGCCGGATTCACCGCCAGCACGCCGTATTGGTTGAACAAGCGCTGGTCGCCCTGCACCAGCACTTGTAAATCGGCGCGGTTCTTAAAGCTCAACCAGGTGCCACGGTCCGTCAGCACATAAGCGCCGGCAGCCGCCGCCATATTGAGCGCCTGGCCCATGCCGCAGCCGCACTCGCGGTAGCCGCTACCCTTGGCCTCAGGCGGGGGTAGCATTTTCCAAAAGCGCAGTTCGGCAGCATGCGTACCGCTTTTGTCGCCACGCGAGACAAAGGCAGCGTTGCTGGCGGCGATTTTGAACAGGGCTTGCACGATGTCGGCGCCTTTGGTTTGCACAGGGTCGGTAGCGGGCCCGACCAACACAAAATCGTTGTACATGACCGCAAAGCGTTTGAGCCCAAAGCCTTCGGCGACAAATTTCTCTTCCGCTACCTGGTCATGCACGAACAAAACGTCGGCATCGCCGCGTCGGCCCATGTCGATGGCCTGGCCGGTACCTAAGGCCACGACCTTGACCTGGACGCCCGTCGCTTTGCTAAAGGCCGGCAACAGGTGCCCAAACAAGCCAGATTGCTCGGTAGAGGTGGTGGAAGCCATCACGATAGGGGTCTGGGCCAGCGCCGCCGCGAGCGGCATGCACAAAGCCATAGCCGCCAAGGGTGCCCGTAAAAAACGTTTCATAAGTGTTCTCCCTTTACAAACCAATAGGCCGAAAGGCATCGCGCCTGCAAGCGCTCAGAATTAAAAAAATCATCGACAGGCAGATCGGCCAGCAAACGCCCGCGCTCCAGATACAGCACCCGCGTGGCCAGCCGTTTGACCTGGCCCAGGTTGTGGCTGGCAAATACCAAGCTGGCCTGTGGACGGGACTGGGAAAAAGCCTGCAGCAGACTCTCCACCTCGGCCTTGGCATGCGGGTCCAGGCTGGCGGTGGGTTCGTCTAGCAAGAGCATCTGCGGCTCCAAGGCCCAGGCCTGCGCCATGGCCACGCGCTGCTGCTGTCCGCCGGACAAAGTGTGTGCCTTGCGCGCGGCCAGTTCCTGTAATTCAAATTGCTGCAAGGTCGCCGTGGCACGCTGGCGTGCCTGCTGCCAGGGCGCGCCACGCAGCCACAGGCCCAGCGCCAATTGGCTGTCCACGCGCATGCGCAGCATATGGGGCCGCTGAAACAACATGGCCTGGCGCAAACCTTTTTGCGCATCCACCCGGCCCGCGCCTGGGCGCAGCAAGCCATGCAGCAAGCGCAGCAATGTACTTTTGCCCGCGCCGTTGGCGCCTACCAAGGCAAGCCGTTCACCCGATGCGATGGAAAAGCTTATGCCTTCCAAAGCAGCCACGGTATTTGCGCGCCAGCGCCTGAGGCTGCCACCATCCGGCCCGAACTGCACACCGGCTTGCACGACCTGAACTTGTGCGCTCACAACACCACCGCCCCTGAGGTGCCGATGCGCAAGCCGCCGCCCTGCCCCCAGCGCTGCAAAAGCGCCACCAAGGCATTGAGTAGCAGCACCACCACCAGCAACGCAAAACCCAGGGCCAGGGCCAAAGGCAAATCGCCCTTGGAGGTCTCCAGTGCGATGGCGGTCGTCATGACACGGGTAAAGCCTTCGATATTGCCGCCCACCACCATCACTGCGCCGACCTCGGAAATGGCACGGCCAAAAGCCGCCAGCAGCACGACCAGCAAAGCGTGGCGCTCGTCCCAGGCCAACAAGCTACTGCGCATCCAGCACCCCGCGCCCAGGGATTGCAGTTGCTCTCCGTGCGACTGCTCGGCGTCTTGCACCACCTGGCGCGTGAGTGCAGTGGCTACCGGCAGCACCAACACCGCCTGCGCTAGCACCATCGCTTTGAAGCTAAACAGCCAACCCAGATACCCCAGGGGGCCAGAGCGCGACAGCAGCAAATACCCCACCACACCGACACCCACCGAGGGCACGGCCAGCGCGGTGTTGAGCAGCGTGAGCACCAGGCCCCGCCCCGCAAACCGGGCCACGCCCAGCCAAGCGCCAAGCGCCAGGCCCAGGCTGCACGCGAGCACGCAGGCGCTGGCGCTGACCGCCAGCGAGCGACCCACGATGGCCAAAAAGCCTGGGTCCAGGCTCAGCAGTAAATGCGCTGCGATCAGCGCGCTTTCGCTAAAGGAGTGCATGGTCAGGCGGATTCGAGCGCGCGGCGACGGGGCATGCGCTGTGCATTCAGACTGTGGCTTTACGCAAAGTTTCCACCACCGGACGACGCAGCACTTCTCGCAATCCCCACCAACCGGCCATCAAGGCCAATCCCGCCCCAGCCAATGCACCCAGCACAGGCACCCACAAAGAGACCGTCCACGAAAACTCGAACACATAGCGCGCCAAAGCCCAACCCAGCGCGCTGGCCACCACCGAGGCCAGAAAACCGGCCAACAAGCCGACCCCCGCCAACTCCAGCCTTTGTACCTGGCGCAACAAACTGTTTTGCGCGCCCACCGCGCGCATGATGGCGAACTCGCGGGCGCGCTCTTCGCGCGTGGCGCTTACCGCGGCAAATAAAACCACCAAACCGGCAGCCAAAGTAAAGCCAAACAAAAACTCCACCGCGCGTATCACTTGGTCCAGGACGCGCTGTACCTGGTTGATGGTGGC
>CAMCJY010000263.1 GCA_945875225.1 Comamonas sp. lk
CTTGGCCGAGTCCGCCTCCAGCGTGCCCTTGCGGGTCTGGCCGTCGGCGCTTAAGGCTTCAAAAGCGTAGGCGGGCATGGTGGGTTGGCAATCCGGTGGCGATGCGCTTGCGTTAAGTGGACCACGCTCAATCGCGCGTCACGCGCAGCAACTCTTCGCGCGAGGTGATACCGGCATCGACCAAGCGCTGGCCGTCTTCGCGCATCAGCACCGTGCCGCTGGCCAATGCCGCCTGGCGGATATCGGCCTCAGAGGCCTGGCTGTGAATTTGGGCCCGAATGGCGTCATCGGTCAGCAGCAGCTCGAACACGCCGGTGCGCCCGGCGTAGCCGGTGTGCCCGCAGGTGGCGCAACCCGCGCCCGCGCAAGCGGTGCAGCGTTTGCGCACCAGGCGCTGCGCCAGCACGCCCAGCAGCGAGGAGCTGAGCAAAAAGGGCTCCACGCCCATATCGGTCAGGCGGGTGACGGCGCTGGCCGCATCGTTGGTGTGCAACGTTGCCAGCACCAGGTGGCCGGTGAGCGAGGCCTGGATCGCAATTTGCGCGGTTTCAAAATCGCGGATTTCGCCGATCATGATCACATCCGGGTCCTGGCGCAAGATGGCGCGCAAGGCTTTGGCAAAGCTCAGATCGATCTTGGCATTGACCTGGGTCTGGCCCACGCCGGGCAGCTCGTATTCAATCGGGTCTTCCACCGTCATGATGTTGCTGCCCTGGGTGTCCAAGCGTTGCAGCCCGGCGTACAGCGTGGTGGTCTTGCCCGAGCCGGTCGGGCCGGTCACCAAAATAATGCCGTGCGGCTGCGTCAGCAAGTGGCTAAAGCGAGCCAGCACATCGCCTTGCATACCCACTGATTCGAGGCTCAGTTTGCTCTCGCTTTTGTCCAGCAAACGCAGCACCGCACGCTCGCCGTGGGCGCTGGGCAAGGTGCTGACGCGCACATCCACCGCGCGGGTGCCGATGCGCAGCGAGATACGTCCGTCCTGCGGCAAGCGGCGTTCGGCAATGTCGAGCTCGGCCATGATCTTAAGACGCGAAATCAGCGCTGCGTGCAGAGCGCGGTTGGGCTGCACTACTTCGCGCAAGTTGCCATCGACCCGAAAACGCACTACCGAATGGCGCTCGAAGGCTTCAATATGGATGTCGCTAGCGCCATCGCGCGCGGCCTGGGTCAGCAAGGCATTGAGCATGCGGATGATGGGCGCGTCGTCCGAGGTTTCCAGCAAGTCTTCGATGGCCGGTAGGTCTTGCATCATGCGCGTCAGGTCGGCCTCACCCTCCACTTCACTCACCACCGCCGCCGCGCTGGATTCGCCCTGCGCATAGGCGGTGCTAATGCGCTGCACCAGCTCGGGCGCGCTATGGTTTTGCACAGCGGCCACCGGGTATTTGCGCATTACCTCGCTCAAGCCGCCGGGCAGCGAGGCGGCATGCACATGCAGCGTGAGCTGATCGCCCGCTTCCTCCAGCAGCACTTGCTGGGTGCGCGCAAACGCATAAGGCAAGGGGTAGCGCATATCAGTTTTTAGCGGGCAGCGCGGGCAGCACCGGGCCTTCGTTGATCGGCGTGGCCTGGCTGGACTCGGGTTGCGCCTCTTTCATGCCACCCAGCATTTGCTCGTAGCGCTCCATGGACAGGCGGTCGCTGGAGGCGGCGTCGCGCACCACCACCGGACGCAGGAAAACCATGAGGTTGGATTTTTTGCGGCTGCGCGAGTTGCTCTTGAACAAACTGCCAAAGAAAGGCAAATCGCCCAGGCCCGGAATCTTGTCGGTGTTGCCGGTGAAATTGTCTTGCAGCAAGCCACCGAGTACCACCACCGAGCCATCATCGACCAGCACATTGGATTCGATGGTGCGCTTGTTGGTGGTGGGGCCGTTGGCACTGGCGGCTGAACTGCTGTCCACCGCCGAGACCTCCTGGTAAATCGTCAGCTTGACGGTGCCGTTGGCGCTGATTTGGGGCTTGACCTTGAGCGTCAGGCCCACGTCTTTGCGCTCAATGGTTTGGAAAGGATTGACCGCGCCGTTGCCGGTGCCGGTGTTGGTGAACTGGCCGGTCACAAAGGGCACGTTTTGCGCAATCACAATCTTGGCCTCTTCATTGTCCAGGGTCAGCAAATTCGGTGTGGACAGCACATTGCCCGAACCCGAGCTCTCCAGAAAACGCGCCAGTGCGCCCAGCACATTTTTGCCTTCGTACTGCGTAGCAATACCGATGTTCAATCCCGGCTTAGGTAGCGCAGTGCCTAAGGCGGCGCCCGTAGCCAGGCTGATGATGTTGGCGCCACCCGAGCCGAAGTTGGTACCCAAGAGGCCCACCGCGCCATCGCCTATTTTTCCCAAAGCGCCCTGCCACTGCACGCCAAAGTCGGCGGCTTTGTCGGAGCTGACTTCGGCGATCAGGCTTTCGATAAACACCTGGGCGCGGCGTCCGTCCAGCATGTCGATGACTTCGCGCAACTGGCGGTACTGCGGATCTGGCGCGGTGATGATGAGCGAGTTGGTCGCCACATCGGCCTGCACCTGACCGCCGGTAGTAGTAGCCGGGGCACTCGCGCTGCCGGGTGCCGCACCAGCAGCAGATGCGGCTTGGGCGCCGGCGCTGCCCGCGCCCATGGCGGCGCGCAATGTGGCGGCCAGCTTGGTGGCGTCGGCGTTTTTGAGGCTGACCACACGCAAAATACCGGCCGCGCCATTGCCCTGGTTGGAGGCGCGGTCCAGCTTTTCCACCAAGGATTTGATTTGCGCCAGGCGCGCGCCATTGGCTGCGCGCACCAACAGCGAATTGCTGCGCGCCTCGGCGATCACCGTGGTCTTAAAGCCGCCATCGGCCGCTGCGCCGCCAGGCGCTGCACCGGCCACGCCACCAGATTCGAGCAAGCGCGTCACCAAGGGCGCCAAGTCCACCGCGATCGCGTTTTTCAGCTCAATGACTTCCACTTCGGTGGCGTTGCTGACATCGAGCGCGGCGATGATGCGCGCTATGCGGCGCAAATTGTCCGCATAGTCAGTAATCACCAGTGAATTGTTCACCGGGTTGGCGTTGATGGTGTTGTTGGGGCTGATCAGCGGACGCAGTATGGTGACCAGGTTGTTGGCCGACTCAAAATTGAGCTTGAAGATCTGCGTGGTAATTTGGCCGCCGGGCGCGCCTTTGGGCGCACTCTCGCTGGTTTCTACTGCCGCGCTTTGCAGCTTGGCATCGGCCTCGGGCACCACTTTGAACAAGCCCGCCGACTCCACCATGGTGAAGCCCTGCATACGCAAACTGGTCAGGAACTGCGCCATCGCCACTTGCGGGCTGACTGATTTTTCGCTGACCAAATTGATCTGGCCTTTGACCCGCGGATCGACCACTACGTTCATGCCCGAAATCACGCCCATGGTGCGGGCCACGGCCTCGATGTCGGC
>CAMCJY010000264.1 GCA_945875225.1 Comamonas sp. lk
GAAAGATGTACAGACCGCCGCCTAGCGCGCGGCGGCGCTGGGCCTCCTGCGCTAGCCACTGCGCGCCACCCAGGTCCACAAAATTGATGCCCGAGGCCACCAGCAGCACATGCACATGCGCCGGGTTTTGCGTGTCAATCGCTTGCATAGCTTCTTGCAAATGGTTGACCGCACCAAAGAAAATAGAGCCATTGATGCAGACAATTTTGAGCTGCGGACAATCGGGCAGGCCCGTGGCAGCGCTAAATGCCGGCGGCACCTGGCCAGGCACCGGTTTGACATCGTCCACACTGGGCTGCGAGGTGCGTTTGAGGTAGAGCAGGAGCGACAAAGCTACGCCAATGTAAATCGCAAACTCCAGCTGCACCGTGAGGGTGGCCAGCCAGGTTGAAGCCAGCACGGCGGACTCGGAACGGCTAACGCGCAGGATTTCACCGATGTTGTGAAAGTCAATCAAACCCCAGGCCACCACAAACAAAATGCCGGCCATAGCTGCCACCGGTAGGTACTGCGCCAAGGGCGCCAGAAACAGCATGATGAACAGCAAAAACACGGCGGACAAAACCGCCGCCAAAGGCGTTTGCGCGCCGGCCTGCACGTTGAGGCCACTGCGGTTGAAAGAGCCGCTTGCTGCATAGCCCGAGAAAAAAGCGCCCACGATATTGGACAGGCCCTGGCCGATAAATTCCTGGTTGCCGTCGATGCGTTGGCCGGTGTGCAAGGCCATGGAGCGCGCAATGGATACCGCTTCGGTCAAGGCCAAGAGCGCCACCGCTACCGCAATCGGCGCCAGGGTCGCAATGGTTTGCCAGTCAAAGTCCGGGCTGGACAGCGGCGGAAAGCCGATGCGCAGCGCACCTATGCTACCTACGCCGGTGCGCTCCAAACCCCAGGTCTGGTTCAGCGCGTAGGCCAGCACACTGCCGCTGACCATGCCCACAATCATGTGCGGCACGCGCGGCCACCAGCGGCGCGCAGCGACGCAGCACACCACCGTGAACAGGCTTACCGCAGTCACAAAGGGGTTGATGTCCTGCGCCTGCTGCGCCAGGCCTTGCAGCACTGTTGCCACGGATGCGCCGCGCGGCAGCGCAATGCCAAAGAAGTTTTTTACCTGGCTGATAGCGATGAGCACCGCCGCACCGGCGGTAAAGCCGACGACCACGGTATGGGATACAAAGTTCACCAAGGTGCCAAGCCGCAAGCCCCCGAGCAAAAGCTGGAACACCCCTACCAAAAAAGTGAGCGTCAAAACCAGCTGCACGTAGTGCGGGCTGCCCGCTTCGGCCAAGGGGCTCATGCTGGCAAAGACCACGATAGAAATCGCCGTGGTCGGGCCGGATACCAAATGCCATGAAGAGCCCCACAAAGCGGCGACGATGGCAGGCAGCATGGCCGCGTACAAACCGTACTCTGGCGGCATACCGGCGATCGTGGCAAAGGCCACGCCTTGCGGAACCAAAATGAGGCTGCCGGTCAAGCCTGCGATCAGATCGGCGCGCAAACTGGCGCGACCCACGCGCGGCCACCATTGCAAAAAAGGCAGCCAGCGCCGCAAACCAGAACTCATAAAAATACCTTCACTGTAAGCTCGTGCAGCACGGCCAGAGGGGCCCAAAGTAGCAGAAAACCGTCTAGGGATAAACCCGCGCTCAAGCAGATCGCGGCATGTGATTGTCCTCACAGTGCCGATCAGGAAATTTGCTCGCCAAAGACAGTTCTCCAGCGAAAAGCGCACCATTGTGCTTCAAGTTGCAGCACCCTGCTGGTGCCAAACCGCGGTTTTAACTGGCACTATAAAGGCATGCATCTGGCTCTAGTATGGGGGCCATGCAGGGGCCAAACTGATAAGCTCATGTACTTGGCTTGCTTGCAGGGGCGTAGCATGGGCCTGGTTTCCCCCGTTTATTTACTTGAAAGGTTGATCGATGAAAAAGACTCTCATTCCGGTTATCGCCAAATCCCTGATGGGCTTGATGGTCGCTGTAGGCCTGTCCACCGCGTTTGCGCAAGCCAAAAAAGAAGTGACTTTTGCGCACCAGGATATGCAGCTTCCGCTGCGGATTCTGATGGACTCTGAGCTCGAGAAAGCAACGGGTTACAAGATCAACTGGAGGATGTTTGGCGGCGGTGGCGAAGTGATCAAAGCCATGAGCTCTGGTGATGTGCAAATCGGCGAAGTAGGCTCCAGCCCGCTGGCTACTGCCACCAGCCAAGGACAAGACCTACGCTTGGTGTACATCTTGGATGACATTGCCGCTTCAGACCAATTGGTGGCCCGCAATGGCGCTGGCGTCAACGGATGGAAAGACTTGGTCGGCAAAAAGGTCGGTACGCCTTTCGCGTCCACCGCCCACTATTCCCTGATGGTCGGTTTGCGCCTTGAAGGCATCGATGCCAAAAGCGTCAACGTGATGAACCTGCCACCACCCGCCATCGCAGCGGCCTGGGAACGCGGTGATATTGATGCCTCCTTCATCTGGGACCCGGTTCTGTCCAAGATCAAGCGTAACGGCAAGGCCATTGCAACCTCGGGCGACATTGGCAAAAAAGGCTACCCCACCTTTGACGGCTTGGTAGTCGATGCGAAATGGGCCGCCCAAAACCGCGATTTCGTGGTTGCAGCGATCAAGGCGATCAGCAAAGCTGACGCTGACTACCGCGCCAATGCGGCCAAGTGGGCTGTGGGTTCGCCCCAAGTCAAAGCCATTGCCAAGTGGACCAAGGCTGACGAAAAAGACGTGCCCGATGCCATGGCGGCTTTTGTGTTCCCTGACACAGCAGCACAAATGTCCAACGCCTGGTTGGGCGGCGGCGCTGCCGGCGGTGCAGCCAAAACCCTGGAAAACAGTGCCAAACTCTGGAAAGAAATCGGCCGCATCACCGAAGTCAAGCCTGATTACAGCGTGTTTGTCGATAGCAGCTACCTGCGCGACGCATTGAAGTAATCTGCACCAGCCAGGGCGCGGGCGCGGGCCCTGGCCTTGGGCTGTTTGCCAGCAGAGGGGCAACTTGCATAAAGTTTGCCCCTTTTTTATTGTGTGGTGGATTTTTAAAACCTTTTATGCCTACATTGCAAATCAAAGATCTGACGGTGAATTACGCGGTGAAAGGCGGTACGCTGCAAGCACTCGCCCCCGTCAACCTGGAAATGAAAGATGGCGATTTTGTCGTCGCGCTGGGCGCTTCGGGTTGCGGTAAGACCACGCTGCTCAACTGCATTGCCGGGTTTTTGCCGCCCTCCAGTGGCGAAGTGCTGCTCAATGGCGCGCATGTCGAAGGGCCGGGTGCAGACCGTGGCGTGGTATTCCAAAAGCACGCGCTCATGCCTTGGCTGACGGTCATGGATAACGTTTGCCTGGGCCTGCGCAT
>CAMCJY010000265.1 GCA_945875225.1 Comamonas sp. lk
ACCCAAGTGGTGACCAAGGGCCGCCATGACCCCTGCGTAGGCATACGGGCTACCCCGATTGCTGAGGCCATGTTGGCATTGGTTGTGATGGAGCATGTGTTGCAACACCGCGCGCAATGTGGCCAGTTGGCGGGTGCTTTGCAAACGCAGCCTTGAACGCAGCTTGCAATTGCCCGTATTGGCCTGACCTCTGACCCTCGACCCTGAGTCCCGAGACCTACCCCGGAGTGCCTATGAAAACCGTGATGATTTTGAACGGACCTAATCTGAATCTGCTGGGCACACGCGAGCCCCAGGTCTATGGCAGCCAGACTTTGGCCGATGTGCAAGCCTTATGCGAGCGTTCCTGCGCCGCCAATGGCTTTGCGCTTGATTTTCGCCAAAGCAACCACGAAGGCGAGTTGGTCGATGCCCTGCACAAGGCCGGGCGCATGCACGCGGCAGGAAGCTTGGCTGGCGTGGTGCTCAACGCCGGGGCCTACACGCACACCAGCGTGGCGCTGCACGACGCCATCAAAGGCACGGGCGTGACCTTGATCGAGTTGCATATCAGCAATGTGCATGCCCGCGAGGAGTTTCGCCACCATTCCTATATTTCGCCGGTAGCCAAAGCGGTGATGTGCGGTTTTGGCGTTAATGGCTATGCGCTGGCTGTCGCTGGGCTGGCCGGGATGCAGTGACGCCCTCGTGCCGCTGTTTTTTGTCCTGTATGGCATGCTGGCGATGGATAGTTTTTATCTTCAGTAAAACCTTAAGTAGTTTATTTAAGTGGCTGATAAATATAGTTTAATTTCTTTTACCTTCTGCGAAATCTAATTTAAAGCGAGCCCCTATGTCCGTCAAAATGAAAATCGACTTTGTCTCCGATGTGGCCTGCCCTTGGTGTGCCGTCGGGCTGGGCGCCTTAGAACAAGCCATAGCGCGCTTGGGCGATGAGGTCAATGTGGAGTTGCAGTTTCAACCCTTTGAGCTCAACCCCGATATGCCTGCAGGCGGGCAGGATTTGGACGAGCATTTGACCGAGAAATACGGCTCCACCCCTGAGCAGCGCGTGGAAATACGCGACACCATCCGGCGTCGGGGCGAGGAGGTCGGCTTTTCCTTCAGCGCCGAAGGCCGGGGTCGGATTTACAACACGCTGGACTCCCACCGTTTGCTGCACTGGGCCAAATACACCGGCCGTCCTGGTTCGCAATACGCGCTCAAGAAGGCGCTGCTTGAGGCCTACCAGGGGCGGGCTGAGAATATTGAATCGCCTGAGGTTTTGCTAGCGGCCGTAGCCAAAGTGGGCTTGCCAGTCGGACAGGCGCGCGCCATATTGCAGAGCAAGGAATACGAAACCGAAGTTCGGGCGCTCGAAGAGTTTTACCGGCGCGCCGGCATCCACGCGGTGCCGGCCGTCATCATCAATGACCGGCATCTGATCTCGGGTGGCCAGCCGACTGACGTGTTTGAGCGCGCTTTGCGCGAAATCGCGGTGGCAACGCTGTAAGCCAAAACCGCGGCATGCAATGCCTGCCGCTCCGATTGCATTGCCGATCACTTCCCCTGTGAACTTGGCGCCAAAGCCCGCGCTATGGTGTTGCGCTTGACGCGGGTTTTGGGGCAGGGCGTATCCAGGTCAAACCAGGTACGGACATCCTCTTCCAGGCCCAAGCCGTGCATAAAGTTGTAAATCGCTTTCTTCAGCCCCAGACCTAAGCGCGCGTGGTCCACGCCAGTTGGGTCGCTAAAGCCGATATCGTTGCGGGCAAAACCGGCAAACGGTGTTTCATTGAGCGCCACGCCGTAAGCCACAGGGTCCAAGCCCACCGGCGAATGCACGGTGCAAGTATAGCGATGGAAAAACCCGCTTTGGATGCAGCCGGTTTCAAATAGTTGGCGCACGTACTCCAGCGCATCCACAGTCTCTTGCACCGTCTGGGTGGGAAAGCCGTACATCAGGTAGGCGTGGACCAAAATCCCGGCCTCTGAAAAGCCCTTGGTCACGCGCGCTACTTGTTCTACCGTAACGCCTTTTTGCATCAGCGCCAGCAGCCGGTCTGAGGCCACTTCCAGCCCGCCGGACAGGGCAATACAGCCGCTTTGGGCCAGCAACTCGGCCAGTTGCGGCGTAAAGCTTTTTTCAAAACGGATATTGCCCCACCAGGAAATAGGCAGCTTGCGGCGCAGAAGTTCTTGTGCTAAGGCCTTGAGCATCTTGGGCGGTGCCGCCTCGTCAACAAAATGAAAGCCGGTCTGCCCGGTCTCGGCCACGATGGCTTCGATGCGGTCCACCAAGGTCTGCGCGGTGGCGGTTTCATAGCGGCCTATGTAGTCCAGACTGACATCGCAAAAACTGCATTTTTTCCAGTAGCAGCCCTGGGCAATCGTCAACTTATTCCAGCGCCCGTCGCTCCACAAGCGGTGCATGGGGTTGAGCATGTCCAGCAGGGATAGATACTTGTCTAAGGGCAGACCGTCCCAGGTTGGCGCCCCCACGTCCTCAAACGCAATATCAGGCTCTTGCCATTGCATGTACCGCACTGCATGGCTGCCTGCATCGCGCACAAAGGTGCGCACCAGACGCTCTGCCGAACGCTTGCCTTGCAGGTGTTCCAGCAGCGCTAGCAAGGGGCGCTCACCGGCGTCCAGACAAACGAAGTCCACATAGTCGAACACACGCGGCTCAGCAAGTTGGCGCAATTCGGTATTCACATAGCCGCCACCCAAGGCAATACGCACTTGTGGGCTATGTGCTTTGATGCTTTGCGCAATGCGCAGCGCGCCGTACATGGCGCCCGGAAAGGGAACCGAAAGTACGACCAGTTGCGCTTGGTGTTTTTGCAAAGCGGCCAGCGTTAAATCATGCAGCACGGTGTCCATCAAATTGGGCGCTTGCGCCAGAGCCTGGGCCAGGGGCTCAAAGCTGGGCTGGCTGGCCGCCAATGATTCGCCGTAGCGCACAAACTCAAAGCGTGGGTCGATGGCGTCGCGCAGCACATCGGCCAGGTCATTGAGGTAGAGCGTCGCCAGATGCCGGGCCCTGTCGTTTTGCCCTAGTGCGCCAAAAGCCCAGGCCAGGGGGTCGGGCGCGTCGCCGTCGCCATAGACATCGAGCGCGGCAAAGCGGGGACCTTCGGGCAAAAATCCGCGCCCCGCGATGCGGTGGCTAAGCGTCGAATCACGACCCTGCAAAAACGCAATGACCGGGGCAATCGTGCGCTGGTAATCCGTAAAGGCGTGCAAAAAATGCTGCACGCTGGGGCTGTTTTTTTGGGGGGGCAGCGTTTTCGTGACTTGGTGCACCTGCTCCAAGCCATGCGGCGTAAGCAGCGCCAACACCAAGCCCAGCGCCAAATCCTCTTGCACCGCATC
>CAMCJY010000266.1 GCA_945875225.1 Comamonas sp. lk
GGACCGGGAAAACTTGCTTGACTGGCTGCGCCACCGGGCTATGGCCATGCATTTGCGCCACCACGGCGTCTCGGTATTGATGGTGCACGCCGGAGTCCTTCCGGCATGGACCTGCGAAAAAACCATGGCCCTGGCCGCTGAGGTGCAAACTATGTTGCGCGGCACGGACTATGCCGATTTTTTAGCGACTATGTACAGCGGGCTGCCGAACCAGTGGGATGATGGCCTGCAAGGCCATGACCGCTTGCGCGTGATCGTGAACGCCCTGACGCGCATCCGCTTTTGCGACGCGCAGGGACGCATGGAGTTTGAGACCAAGCAAGGCCTGAGCGCCACGCCCGCAGGCCATACGGCCTGGTTTGACGCGCCGGACCGGCGCACGGTTGGCGACACCGTGGCCTTCGGGCATTGGTCTGCGCTGGGATGGTTGGGCCGCAGCGATGTGCTGTCCTTGGACAGTGGCTGCGTTTGGGGAGGCTGCCTGAGCGCGCTGCGCCTGGATGCGCCCGATGGGCAGGGGCGCCTAAACCATACGCTGATGCAAGTGCCCTGCGACCAGGCGCAAGCGCTGGGCGACTAAGAGGAGGTTTCTTCCGCCGCCTTGAACAAAAAGGCCACGCGCCGCTTGGGCTTGATATTGGCCGAGATGCTGCGCCCGCCGGTGCGCGGAGCCGCTTCCCAGGAAGGCTTTACTTCGGGCGCCACACTGGGCTCGTAAGGCTGGTCAAAAAACGGGTCCTTGGGCGGTGCAGGCGGACGGGTGTAGTCACGGCGGGGCGCGCGTTCGTCGCGGGCGGGCCGGGCAAACTGGCCTTCGTGCGCGATATCGCGCAAACCGCCGCGCTCGCTGCTGCGCGGGGCACGGCGCGAATCGTCACGGGCCTCGTCCTGGTACATGCGTCGGCCGTCGTTGATGCGGCCTTGTTCGCTGATATTGGGGCTGTCTTCGTCAAACTCGATGGCTTCCAGCTCAATCTTGGTTTTGATCAGCTTTTCGATGTCAGCCACCAGGCGCGCATCGTTTTTACCACCGACAAAACTCACGGCCAGCCCGGACGCCCCAGCGCGGCCGGTACGTCCGATGCGATGGACATAGTCTTCGGCGTTAAAGGGCACGTCAAAGTTGAACACCGCGGGCACGTCTTTGATGTCCAGGCCGCGCGCGGCCACATCGGTACAGACCAGCAAATCGACCTCACCGCTTTTGAAGGCTTCCAGCGCTTTAAGGCGCTCGTCCTGGCTTTTGTCGCCATGCAAAGCCGTGGTCTTGAGGCCTTCGCGCTCCAGCGAACGCGCCAAGCGGGCGCAGCCCAGTTTGCTGTTGACAAACACAAAAGCTTGCTTGAGCTGGTGCTTGCGAATCACATGGTGCAGCGCGCGCCGCTTGTCGTCTTCGCCCACGCTGTAAAAGTGTTGCTCCACCGTCGAAGCAGTGGCATTGGAGCGCGCCACTTCGATGGTGATGGGGTCTTGTAGATAGCTATTGGCCAGGCGCTTGATTTCGGGCGAGAAGGTGGCCGAAAACAGCAAAGTGGTGCGCTGCTTGGGAAGGTAACTCAGAATGCGCTGCAAATCGGGCAAAAAGCCGATGTCCAGCATGCGGTCCGCTTCATCCAGCACCACATATTCCACTTGGTTGAGCACCGCGTTTTTGGCCTCGATGTGGTCCAACAAACGGCCCGGCGTGGCCACCAGCACTTCCACGCCTTTTTTGAGCTCGGCGGTTTGCGGCTTCATGTCCATACCGCCAAAAACAACGGCGCTGCGCAGCTGCGTGTATTTGGCGTAGAGCTTGACTTGCTGGGCCACCTGGTCGGCCAGCTCGCGGGTGGGCAAGAGCACCAGGGCGCGCACCGGGTGGCGGGCCGGCGAGGTGGAGGCGTTTTCATGCTTGAGCAGGCGGTGCAGCAGGGGCAGCGAAAAAGCCGCCGTTTTTCCGGTGCCGGTCTGGGCGGCGCCCATCACGTCTTTGCCGGTCATCACCACGGGAATGGCCTGGGCCTGGATAGGCGTCATGGATTCGTAGCCCATTTCGGCCACCGCACGGGCCAAGGGCGGGGCCAGTTGCAGCTGGGCAAAGGCCATGACAGGGGTGTCTGTCGTCAGGGAATCGGGGGAATGGGAGGCTGCGGTTTCAGGGGTCTGTTCGGGCATGCATAGCAAAAGTAGTGGCTATCCATCCGATAGCAGGTTGCCCCGGGAACCGGGGGCGCAAGGCGGATTATCCCTGATACGGCGCAAATGCGGCTTTTTCAGGCTTTGGGCAGGGTTACCCCCACTTGGCCCTGGTACTTGCCGCCCCGGTCTTTGTAGCTGGTTTCGCATACTTCATCGCTTTCAAAGAACAGCACCTGGGCGCAGCCCTCGCCGGCATAAATCTTCGCTGGCAGCGGCGTGGTGTTGGAAAACTCCAGGGTGACATAGCCCTCCCACTCCGGCTCAAAGGGGGTGACATTGACGATGATGCCGCAACGCGCATAGGTAGATTTGCCCAGGCAAATCGTCAGTACATTGCGCGGAATACGAAAATATTCCAAGGTGCGCGCCAGCGCAAAGCTGTTGGGCGGGATGATGCACACATCGTCATGGAAATCGACAAAGCTCTTTTCATCGAAATTTTTCGGGTCCACCACGGTGCTGTGGATATTGGTGAACACCTTGAACTCCGGCGCGCAGCGGATGTCGTAGCCGTAGCTGCTGGTGCCGTAAGAGATGATTTTTTTGCCCTCAGCCTCCCGCACCTGTCCCGGCTCAAAAGGCTCAATCATCCCGGTGGTCTCTGCCATGCGGCGTATCCATTTGTCGCTCTTAATACTCATACGATGGTGCTTCCGGTTGCTGGCGGCTATTGTAGGCAGGGGCTCAAGACGCGCAGGCGGCCTTAAAACCGCCCGGCGCTCTGCCACATTCCAGCGCGCTCGGGCACGGTGGCGGCCAGCACCGTGCGCTCGATCAGCCGGTCGTCACCCAGGACGATGAGGGAAAACAAAAGTTCGTCCAGGGTGTTGGCAAGTTTCGTTTTGCGCGCCAGCAAAGGTGTTGCCTTGGGCTGTAGCACCACGAAATCAGCCTCGCAGCCGGGCAGTAAATTGCCCACCACCCCTTGCAAGCCCATGGCCCGGGCGGCGCCGGCGGTGTGTTGCCACCACAGGTGCTGCGGCGAAAGCGATAAACCGGCTTTAGAGCGACCTTCGCGGCCCACGTAATACGCAGCCAACATCGTCTGAAACGGGCTGAAACTGGTGCCGCCGCCCACATCGCTGGCCAGGCCGTAGGCAAAACCGGCGGCGTCAGCGCCGGCGTAATCGAAGTAGCCACTGGCCAAAAACAAATTGCTGGTCGGGCAGAC
>CAMCJY010000267.1 GCA_945875225.1 Comamonas sp. lk
GAAATGGGCGATGGTTTTCAAGCGCAGCGGGTTCAGGTCAGCAGGCTTTTGCCATTGGGTGTAGAGCGACAAAATTTTATCGATGGGCACGGCCAGCACCTTGCCATCCATACCGGCCTCGTCTTCCATTTTTAGGATGCCGATGGCGCGGCAAGTTACCACCACGCCCGGGATCAAGGGCACCGGTGTTATGACCAGCACATCGACCGGATCGCCATCGCCGGAGATGGTCTTGGGCACATAGCCGTAATTGGTCGGGTAGTGCATCGCCGTACTCATGAAACGGTCCACAAAGATCGCTCCGGTTTCCTTGTTAACTTCGTATTTCACAGGGTCTGCGTTCATCGGGATTTCGATGATCACATTGAATTCTTTGGGTGCGTTTTTTCCGGGGGTGACTTTGTCAAGGGACATAAATAGCTCGTGAAGTGGAAATAAGTAAATACCGATACGTATCAGTATTAACCCTGATTTTACTGACTTGGCCCTTTCGAAGCCTGATAAAGCGCACTTTTGCAGCTACAGTTGCGCGGGTTGGCCAATCAGCTTCACGACTATTGCAGTTTGAGAGCACGAGGAAGCAACGCAGCGGGAGTACCGCCAGCGTTACTCCTTTGTTCGCGAAACAAGCTAGTTTGGAGATTTTTATGACAGGTAACTCAGCGCTGATTCTTGCGCTTGTCTGTGGTTTGATTGCCGTGATCTACGGTGTTTGGGCCCGCAGCTGGATTCTTTCCCAGGACGCCGGCAATGCCCGTATGCAAGAAATTGCGGCGGCTATTCAAACCGGTGCCGCCGCTTACTTGGCGCGGCAATACAAAACCATTGCCATGGTCGGCGTGGTACTGGCGATCCTCATTGCTTGGTTCTTAGACCCCTTGAGCGCCGTCGGCTTTGTGCTCGGTGCGGTACTCTCCGGTGCCTGCGGCTTTATCGGCATGAACGTGTCAGTGCGCGCCAATGTGCGCACCGCACAGGCAGCCACGCGGGGCATTGGCCCGGCGCTCGATGTCGCCTTTCGCGGCGGCGCTATCACCGGCATGCTGGTGGTGGGTCTTGGCCTCTTGGGCGTGACAGGTTTTTACTGGTACCTCACCTCGGCAGGCGTTCCCGCAGACGGCAAGGCGCTGGCTGGCATGCTCAATCCGCTGATTGGCTTCGCCTTCGGCTCTTCGCTGATTTCTATCTTCGCCCGTTTGGGCGGCGGCATTTTCACCAAGGGCGCTGACGTGGGTGCCGACCTGGTAGGCAAAGTCGAAGCCGGCAGTCCGGAAGACGACCCGCGCAACCCCGCCGTGATTGCGGACAACGTTGGCGACAACGTGGGCGATTGCGCCGGCATGGCCGCTGATTTGTTTGAAACCTATGCCGTAACCCTGATCGCGACCATGGTGCTAGGCGCCATGTTGGCAGGTAGCGCTGGCCCCAATATG
This sequence comes from Comamonas sp. lk, assembly GCA_945875225.1. GTDB lineage: Bacteria > Pseudomonadota > Gammaproteobacteria > Burkholderiales > Burkholderiaceae_C > Allorhodoferax. The sequence goes on from CAMCJY010000267.1 coordinate 1,434, forward strand.
GTGCTCTACCCGCTGGTTCTGGGCGGTGTGTCCATCGTGGCGTCCATCATCGGTTGCTTCTTTGTCAAAGCCAGCCCCGGCATGACCAACGTCATGCCGGCGCTGTACAAAGGCTTGGCCGTTGCCGGCATTCTTTCATTGGTGGCGTTTTACTTTGTCACCCAGTCATTCTTCCCGGCGCCGCTGGCATTGCCCGATGGCACGGCTTTGAGCGCCAGTGGACTGTTTGGCGCTTGTGCCGTCGGCTTGATTCTGACTGGCGCGCTGGTCTGGGTTACCGAGTACTACACCGGGACGCAATACGCTCCCGTGCAGCATATTGCGCAAGCATCGACCACCGGCCACGGCACCAACATCATCGCGGGTCTGGGCGTCTCCATGCGCTCCACCGCTTGGCCGGTGCTGTTTGTGTGCGCGGCGATTTACAGCGCTTTTGATCTGGGCGGTCTCTATGGCATCGCTATCGCGGCTACCTCCATGCTGAGCATGGCTGGCATCGTAGTCGCGTTGGACGCCTACGGCCCGATCACCGACAACGCAGGCGGTATTGCCGAAATGGCTGAACTCCCAGCCAGCGTGCGCGATATTACCGACCCGCTGGACGCGGTAGGCAACACCACCAAAGCGGTGACCAAAGGCTACGCCATCGGTTCTGCCGGTTTGGCGGCGCTGGTCCTGTTTGCCGACTATACCCACAAGCTCGAGAGCTTGGGCGCCCACATCAAGTTCGACTTGAGCGACCCTAAAGTCATCATCGGACTGTTCATCGGCGGACTGATTCCTTACTTGTTTGGCGCCATGGCGATGGAGGCCGTGGGCCGCGCCGCAGGTGCCGTGGTGGTGGAAGTACGCCGCCAGTTCAAGGAAATCAAAGGCATCATGGACGGCACCGGCAAACCCGAGTACGACACTGCGGTAGACATGTTGACCACTGCGGCCATCAAGGAAATGATGATCCCCAGCCTGTTACCCGTGGTAGCGCCGATCTTGGTTGGCTTGATCCTTGGACCAGCGGCTTTGGGAGGCCTGCTGATGGGTACCATCGTCACCGGTTTGTTTGTGGCCATTTCGATGTGTACCGGCGGCGGTGCTTGGGATAACGCCAAGAAATACATCGAAGACGGACACCATGGCGGCAAAGGCTCTGAAACCCATAAAGCCGCTGTCACAGGCGACACCGTGGGCGATCCTTACAAGGACACAGCCGGCCCTGCGATCAATCCTTTGATCAAGATCATCAACATCGTGGCGTTGCTGATCGTGCCCGTGATGATGAAGATTCACGGCGGCTGATAACGGTAAGCGCATCTGCGCCTAGACCGGTCCCCTGCGGCCCGGCCCCATCCCGCCAGCCCTGCGCTTCGCGGGATTTTTTTGGTCACTACTTTGCTTTAAGGTGCAATAATCATCGGTCTGTACGTCCTATTCGTTGGAAGCTCAAGGCGTCGTGAAAATACTCATAGTCGATGACCATGCATTGGTGCGCGAAGGCCTGGGCCAAGTGCTGTCTGGCATGTATCCCAGGCTGCTGTTGCTGCATGCGGGAACAGGCGCCTCCGCGATTGACATGCTGCTGCCGCATCGCGACATCGACCTGGTGCTACTTGATTACCACCTGCCGGATATGAATGGCTTGGAGGTGCTGCGCCAGATGGGCCGCATTCAACCCGCGCTAGTGGTGCTGATGATCTCGGGCAGCACCACGCTGCAATTGATCCAACTGGCGCTCAAAAACGGCGCCGCCGGTTTTGTGACCAAGACGGGCAACACCGACGACTTGCTCGAAGCCATTTCCCAGGTGCTCAATGGCGAGATTGACCTGCCGCAGGAGCTAAGACCTTTAGCTGCTGCCGGCAAGGCAGCCCTGGCGCTGCCGCTGTCGCCCAAACAGGAAATGGTGCTGCGCGGCTTAATG
>CAMCJY010000268.1 GCA_945875225.1 Comamonas sp. lk
TTTGTGCGCCAGCTTTTTCGTAAGCTTTGCGATGTTCAGCGCCACCGCATTTCAGTTGGACTATTACACCGTCATCGTGTACCCGTTTGCCGCGATCTTGTGCGGCCGGTTTTTACTCAGCTGTCTGGATGCGGGGCAGGGCAAGGCGGTCTGGATAGGGCAGCTGGTCTGCACCATGCTGGCTCTGGGTTTGGGTCTGGGCGTGGCGCTGCAAGTCGGAGATGCGGGGCTGCTCACCTTTTTGCTGGGCGCTTGCATGCTGGGCGCACTGGCCGTCTGGCGCTGGCGCCTTTGGCAAAGAGCCGGTGTGTTGCTGGCTTTGCCAGTGCTTTCGGTGAATATTTTGTATGCGTCCTTGGAGGGTATGACCTACATCGCCCAAACGCGCTACAGCGTTCCCTTTAATGTGCTCCCGGTACTCGCCACCAGCCCCGGCACTGCGGTACTGGTCTATGGCATGGACCCCACGGTGGCATGGGAAATCGGCCTGTACCGGCGCAGCGCCCCCAGCCTGCGCATCGAGTCGATGGACGCAGCAGCCGAAAAACCCAAGGACTATTTTTTGCTGATCAAGAGCGATGCCCTGCCCGCATTGAGCGCATCCTTAGGCGCCTACCGTGTGGTGCATCAAGGCCAATGGGTGGATCACAAAACCGGCTTGTTGCCGCGTCAGATCAATCTGGCCAAAGGTACAGAGCCTTTGGAGTCTTTCAGCGTATTGCGCGTGGGGCCGGCAAGCTAGGTGGCGGGCAGGGTCTGAGCCCGTTCTAGCGGCTGCGCCGCACACGCAGTATCTCGTCCAGTATCAGGCAAGTAGCGCCCAGGGTGATGGCGCTGTCGGCCACGTTAAAGGCGGGGAAGTGCATGGCCATCCAATGAAAATCCAAAAAATCTACTACATAGCCATAGAGCACCCGGTCTATGACATTGCCCACTGCCCCGCCGAGCACGCAGCTGATGGCAAAGCAAAACAATTTTTCACCGGCATGGCTGCGCAGCAGCCAGACCATGAACACCGCGGCCACGCTGCCCAAGCCGGTAAAAAACCAGCGCTGCCAGCCCGATGCATCGGCCAGAAATGAAAATGCCGCACCGCTGTTATGCGCGCGCACGATATTGAAAAAATCGGTGACCATGCGGCTGTCACCCAATTGCATGCTGCCAACGATGAGCAGCTTGGTGAACTGGTCCACCAACACAATCAAGAGCGCAATAGCCAGCCAATGGAGTAAACGCAGGCCTCCCCGAACCCGTGCCATTACGCCACCTGCCGGCTTTCGCCGTCGCCCAATAAGTTGCTGATGCAGCGACCGCAAATCGTGGGGTGGGCGGCGTCACTGCCCGGCGCCATACTGGGCTCTTCCACATAGTGCCAGCAGCGTTCGCATTTGCTGGCATTGGCAGCCCGTGCCTCTACGGCCAAGGCCTCGCCTTGTATCAGGGTGACGGTCGAGCTGATGAACACAAAGCGCAAGTCCGCGCCCAGGCTGTGGAGCAAGGCCAGGTCTTGCGCGTTGGCGGTGATGCGGACCGCCGCTTGCAGCGATGCACCCACTTGCCCTGCTACCCGCAGCACTTCGATTTCTTTGTTCACCGCTTCGCGGATTTCGCGGATGCGCGCCCATTTGGCGTTCAGCGCTTCGTCGGCCGCCAGCAAAGGCGTGTAGGTCGCAAAAAAGATCGATTCGACCAGACCCTCTGGTGCTTTGCCTTCAGCGGCCAGGGTGGCCCAGGCCTCTTCGGCGGTGAAGCTGAGAAAAGGCGCCATCCAGCGCAGCATGGCTTGGCTAATCTGCCACAAAGCGGTTTGCGCACTGCGCCGCGCATGGGAGGCGGCAGCGGTGGTGTAGAGCCGGTCTTTGAGTACGTCCAAATAAAACGCGCCCAGGTCTTCTGAGCAGTACACCTGTAATTTGGAGACTACAGGATGGAATTCGTAGCGCCCGAAATGGCCGCCTTCAAACACCTGCCGGTCTGCATTCCAATGGCCCGCAATATCCGCCTGCAAGCGCGCCGCACGACTGATGGCGTAACGGTCCACTTCCAGCATCGAGTCAAAAGGCACGGTGTCCTTGGCCGGTTCAAAGTCGCTGACGTTGGCGAGTAAAAACTTCAGGGTATTGCGCACGCGGCGGTAGGTGTCCACCACGCGCGCCAGAATTTTGTCGTCAATGTTCAGGTCGCCCGAATAGTCGGTGGAGGCCACCCACAACCGGATGATTTCAGCGCCCAGCTTTTGCGTCACTTCCTGCGGTGCGACCGTGTTGCCCAGGCTTTTGCTCATTTTGCGGCCCTGGCCGTCGGTGGCGAAACCGTGGGTCAATAGCCCCCGGTAAGGCGCGCGGTCATACAAAGCGCAACCGAGCAACAAGGAACTGTGGAACCAACCCCGATGCTGGTCGTGGCCTTCTAGATACAAGTCGGCTTCGGGTCCTGTTTCGTGAAACGGTGCTCTATCGTAGGCGTCTTTGTGGCTGCCGCGCAGCACATGTTCAAAGGTGGAGCCGGAGTCAAACCAGACTTCCAAAATGTCGGTGCTCTTGCTGTACTCGTCCGCCTGGGCGGTTTTGCCTTTGCCTCGGGCCATCAGCAACTGCTGCACGTCCATAAGGTCTGCTCGGCTCCAGGCCTCGATGCCGCCTTGCTCCACCATGGTCGCTGCGATGTCCAAAATCTCCATGGTGTCCGGGTGCAACTCGCCACTGTCTTTGTGCAGCAAAAATGGCACTGGTACGCCCCAGCTGCGCTGGCGCGAAATGCACCAGTCAGGCCGGTTGGCAATCATGTCACGCAAACGGGTTTTCCCGTTCTCGGGGTAAAACTGGGTTTGCTCAATCGCATCCAGTGCCAATTGGCGCAGCGTTTTGGACGCTTTGTCTTTGGTGAACACGCCTTCGCCTTGGTCCATGCGCACAAACCATTGCGCAGCGGCGCGGTAAATCACCGGAGTTTTGTGGCGCCAGCAATGCGGGTAGCTGTGGGTGATGCCCTGGGTGGCCATCAAGCGTCCGGCGTTTTTCAAGGTTTCCAGAATGTCGGGAATCGCTTTCCAGATGTGCTGGCCGCCAAACAAGGGGAAGTCGGCGGCATAAGCGCCATTGCCTTGCACCGGGTTCAGGATGGCGTCATAGGCCAGGCCTTGGGCTACGCAGGAGTTGAAATCTTCTACGCCATAGGCGGGCGATGAATGCACAATACCGGTGCCGTCATCGGCGGTGGCGTAGTCCGCCAAATACACCGGCGCGGTGCGGGCGTAACCGGGGTCAACATGGGCTAGCGGGTGGTGAAAAGCGATGTGGTCCAGTGCCTTGCCTTCCACGCTC
>CAMCJY010000269.1 GCA_945875225.1 Comamonas sp. lk
AGTTTTGCCTGCTCAATGGCTTGGACGATATCGGCCTGACGCTGCGCAACGCCGACAAAATCCGCGCCTTTGAAGCGCAGCGCCTGGCCACCAAGCCTTGGCTGGCGCACACCATGTAAACACCCGTAGAAGAAAGCACTTACATGAACATTGCAATTCTGCCAGGCGACGGCATTGGGACCGAAATTGTGGCCGAGGCCATCAAAGTGCTCAAAGCCCTGGACCTGTCCTTCACCATGGAAAGTGCGCCTGTCGGTGGCGCCGCCTATGAGTCGCACGGTCACCCGCTGCCCGATTCGACTTTGCAATTGGCCAAAGACGCCGATGCCATTTTGTTCGGCGCGGTCGGCGACTGGAAATACGACACGCTCGAGCGCGCCCTGCGGCCCGAGCAAGCCATTTTGGGCCTGCGCAAACACCTGGGCTTGTTCGCCAATTTCCGCCCTGCTATTTGCTATGAGCAACTGGTCAATGCATCCAGCCTTAAGCCAGAATTGATCGCGGGCCTGGATATCCTCATCATCCGTGAACTGACTGGCGACATATATTTCGGCCAACCACGCGGTCGGCGTACCGCCATTGATGGCCACTTTCCCGGCGCCGAAGAAGCCTTCGACACCATGCGCTACTCCAAGCCCGAAATTGAGCGCATCGCCCACGTAGCGTTTCAAGCAGCACGCACCCGCAAAGCCGCGGGCAGCGAAGGTCGCGTCACCAGCGTGGACAAAGCCAACGTGCTGGAAACCTTCCAGTTCTGGAAAGACGTGGTCAGTGAAGTGAGCCACAACTATCCGGACATCGCGCTAGACCATATGTATGTGGACAACGCTGCCATGCAACTGGTCAAGCAGCCCAAGCGCTTTGACGTGGTCGTGACCGGCAATATGTTTGGCGACATCCTGAGCGACGAGGCTTCCATGCTGACCGGCTCCATTGGCATGCTGCCCTCGGCCAGCCTAAACAGTCGCAATCAGGGCCTATACGAGCCCAGCCACGGCAGCGCACCGGATATCGCGGGTCAGGGCGTGGCTAACCCGCTGGCCACCATCCTGAGCGCCGCCATGATGCTGCGCTTTAGCCTGAAACAGCCCGAGGCCGCCGCCCGCATCGAAAAAGCCGTGGACGCCGTTTTGACGCAAGGTCTGCGTACCCCCGATATCTACAGCCCCGGAACGTCCAAGGTCGGTACGCGCGAGATGGGCGATGCGGTGGTGAAAGCTTTGGGCTAAGAGCGGTCCACTAGGGGCCGCACTCCATAGGCCCGCATGGCTGAAGCCACTTGCGCTTGCTCCGTGGTTTCCTCTGCATAGAGCTGGTAACTTGGCGCAAGAATTGGCTCACACTGCGTGACGCGGATAACTATGACACTGCGAATGGGAAAACGCGGGCCTGCCATGGCGGTCAAAGGCGTGACCCATTTTTCATAATCCATGTCCTGGGGGCGAACATTTCGGGCTGTTCCCGAGACCTTAAACCCCTTCTGAATGAAGACGTCTACAAAACTCACGCAAACACGTGGGTTAGTCAAAATATTTCGCACACTGTTTGGCGAGGCGATATTGGCGATGAGCAGATATTCACTGTCAGAGAAAGCAAATATTTCTTTAGGCGACACATTGGGCTGGCCTTGGGCATCAACCGTTGCAAGCCAACAAAGCATGCTCTTTCGGGCGCAAGCTAGCGTCTCAGGGCTAAGCATAGTGGTCCAGTTCAAAAATAAATTTGCCGGCATTCGGGCTAAGGCGGCATAGCCACAACACCTTGCTGTTCAAGAATTATTACGCAGTTCATTTCCATATAAACAAGCAAATAGCGTCTCCGCCACGAGGCCCTTAAAACGGATTGCGTGCTTTGCCGCTCCATCCCAACAAGCGATCCTATAGAACTGCAAGCCAGCCCTCAGCCAAGGAAGTTACAATCTTTTCATGTTTTTCGCCCACCTGTTCACCTTGAACCCCACCCTGGCCCCTGCGACCAGGGTAGGTGCGCGCGCAATCATCACCAAAACCACGACCGGCTAAGACAGCCCGGTTCGTCGTGCGCCCCCCGGCCAGACGAGCCGGGAAAACAGTCAGGTCACACACTGTTTTTTGAAAGGGTAAAGCAATGCGTAAGTTAGTAGGATTGATCGGCTGGCGTGGCATGGTCGGCTCGGTGTTATTGGACCGGATGCAGGCAGAAGGCGACTTTGACCTTATCGAGCCCCTGTTTTTCTCCACCTCCAACAGCGGCGGCACAGCGCCCGTCTTTGCCAAGAACGAAACCACCTTGCAGGACGCCTTCGATCTAGAGGCCCTCCAACGTTGCGACATCCTCATTACCGCCCAGGGCGGCGACTACACCACCGAGGTCTATCCCCAACTGCGCGCCCGCGGCTGGCAAGGCTATTGGATTGATGCGGCCAAAACCCTGCGCATGAAAGATGACGCCGTCATCATTTTGGACCCGGTGAATCGACCTGTGATCGACGCCGCATTGGCGCGCGGCGTGAAAGACTATATCGGCGGCAACTGCACCGTTAGCTGTATGTTGATGGGACTGGGCGCCCTTTTCAAGGCCGATTTGGTGGAATGGATGACTGCCACCACCTACCAGGCAGCCAGCGGCGGCGGCGCGCAGCATATGCGCGAACTGCTGACCCAAATGGGAATGCTCAACAGCGCGGTGCGCGCCCAATTGGACAATCCTTCCAGTGCGATTTTGGATATCGACCGCCAAATCGCCGCTACCCAACGCGGACTGAGTGCTGAGGAAACCAAAAACTTCATGGCACCGCTGGCCGGCAGCCTGATCCCCTGGATCGACAGCGACCGGGGCGATGGAACGAGCCTGGAAGAGTGGAAAGGCGGTGCCGAGACCAATAAGATCTTGGGACTCCAGAACCAGCCGGTACCGATCGACAGCATCTGTGTGCGCGTCGGTGCCATGCGCTGCCATAGCCAGAGCCTGACCATCAAAATGAAGCGCGATGTGCCTCTGGCCGATATTGAAGAGATGCTGAAAAATGACAACGCCTGGGTGCGTTTTGTGGCCAATAACCGCATGGACAGCGTGCACCAGTTAACGCCTGTGGCCGTCACTGGCACCATGGATATCGCGGTCGGCCGGGTACGCAAACTGGCCATGGGACCGCAATATCTGGGCGCCTTCACGATCGGCGACCAACTGCTATGGGGCGCTGCCGAACCGTTGCGACGCATGTTGCGCATCCTGCTGGAAGCCTAATTTGGCATCTGCGGGAGCAGCATTTCATCTTTTTAACAAAAACTATAGAGGCTGCCAGTAGCTGATTCCACCTATTTGTTTCCATACATAATGAACA
>CAMCJY010000270.1 GCA_945875225.1 Comamonas sp. lk
TGCGCCGGGTAGCGGTCTTCCATGCCGTTTAGGTCTACGCGCTGCAGGTATTTGCGCGCCGTCTCCACGGCTTGCGCGCGGCTGATACCCAGCACATGCACTGGCGCTTCGATGATGTTTTGGAGCACCGTCATATGCGCCCACAAATTGAAATGCTGAAACACCATCGCCAGCTTGGTGCGCAGGCGCTGCAACTGTTTGGGGTCCTGTGCCATGAGCTCGCCGTTTTTGTCCGGCACCAGCGTCAGCGCTTCGCCGGCCACGGTAATGCCTCCGGCGTTAGGCCGCTCCAGCATATTGATGCAGCGTAGCAGCGTGCTTTTGCCCGAGCCCGAACTGCCAATGATGGCAATCACATCGCCCGCATTCGCCGACAGCGACACGCCGCGCAAGACCTCATTGCTGCCAAAGCGCTTATGGATATCTTCGATTTGCAGTTTGCGGATGACGGCGTTCATAAAGGCTTGGTGGGAAGTTAGGTCAGCGTGCTCGGGTGGTTCAGGCGCCCAGCAGTTCGCCGGTCTTGAAAGGCACGGCGCCTGCAATCTTCGCTAACTCACAGCCGGTGGTGACATAGCGCTCGCGTACGCGGGCATACAGCACGCCGTCCACCCCGGCGCAAACGCGCTCGCTGTGGTTCGTAATTGGGTCAATGACCTCGGCCACCAGATCGCCGACTTTGAGCGTATTTCCCGGACTCGCGGCAAACACCACCAAGCCGGGAGAGCCGGCATACAGAGTTTCAGAGCCAGACAAAGGCGTGGCTTGGCAGGCCGGTGCGGGCACGGTTGCCGCTGGCGCATCGCGCAGCACGCCCAGGCCGCGCAAAAAGTCAGCTATCGCAGCGGCATCTTGTGCAGCCAGCTCATGCTGCACCTGCGCTTCTCCACGCAGCTCGATGGTGGTGCTGTGGCAACTCTGTGGCAGCGGCGCATCCAGTCCGCGCGCTGCGATCATCTCGGCGAGGCGCCACCACACGCCGGATAAGCACTCATCAAATGGGCGGCTCCCCGAGTTTTTGGCCAGCAAAATCGCCCGGCTCTGCAGGTGGTGGGCCAGTGGCGCTAATGCGCTCCAGCAGGCCTCTTCGCAATAAAAGTGCATAACGGCTTCGCAGTCGCAATGCAGGTCCAGCACATAGTCCGCATCGAAAGACAGTTGCAGCAAGGTACGGCGCAGGCTGTGTAATTCGGTTTTTGGCATCCATTGCGCCAGATAGCGCCCCATAGCCTGGCGCACTAAAGCCACGTTGGACGCTGCGTCTTTGCCCAGCGCTGGCAGCACCTCGTCTGCAATATGACGCGCAAAGTCTGGGTAATGGCGGTTGAAGTTTTCGCCACTGTCCAGTTCAAAGCGGCCCGCTGGTTTGTGCTGCACGCGCTGCGCCGCGCCAATCGGGTTGGCCATGGGCACTAGAACGATCTGTCCTTGAATCTGCCCGGCCGCATCCAAACGCTCCAGCAACGGACGCAAATGGTAGGCCGCCAACATGCCCGGCAGCTCTTCGGCGTGCAGGCTGGCTTGGATGTAAATCTTTGGGCCTGCGCCTGGCTGGCCGAAATGAAAACTCGTAAGCGTCTTTTGCGTGCCCAGGCTGGACGATAAAAGTGGGTGGTTTTGAACTTGCATGGCGTCAGTGTTTAACTCTTTTGCGGGCCAAGATACGCCAGAAAATGCCGCTCCGCCAGCCGGAAAACCCCTACCAGCGCAAAAGTGGCCAATAGGTAAATGCCCGCCGCAAACAAAAAGGCCTCAAACGGCAAGTAATACTTGGAATACACCCGGCTGGCCGCTGAGGTGAGGTCCAGCATGCTGGGTACAGCGCTGGCCAGGCTGGTGCTTTGCAGCATCATCACCACCTCATTGCTATAGGCGGGCAGGGCGCGGCGCATGGCGCTGGGCAGCACAATGCGCCACAAAATCGCCACCGGCCCCATGCCGTAAGCCTGAGCTGCTTCGATTTCGCCTGCGCTGGTTTCGCGGATGGCGCCCGCCAGCATCTCGGCGGTATAGGCAGCAGTGTTCAGGCTAAATGCCAGCAACGCGCAGAAAAACGGTTCTTTGAAATAGGTCCAGGGCCAAAGTTCGTCCCAGCGCGCCTGAATCCATTCCAACTGGCCCAGGCCGTAATAAATCAGGTACACCTGAATCAGCAGCGGCGTGCCGCGCACCACATAGGTATAGGCGCCCACCAGGGCGCGCAACACACGCCAGCGGCTGGTAAGCGCCAGCGCAAACGCCAGTGCCAGCACCGCGCCAATCGCCAGGCTGGCAAACAGCAAGTGCAGGGTCGTGAGGATGCCTTGACCGTACAGCGCCAGGTTCTGGAGCTGAAAGATGACGTCCCACTTCATGCGCTAGCCTCACTCATAGCGCTACCCGCCGGGTACCCAAGCTGTAGCGCGCGTTTAGGCGGCGCAGGGCCCACAGCGAGGCGCTGGTAAATAATAGAAACAGCGCGGCGGTAAATAAGAAAAATTCGAAGGGCGAGCGGGTAGCGGCGCTGGCCTGCTTGGCGATATAAGTCATTTCCTGCAAGCCGATCAGGCTGACTAGCGCGGTGGACTTGATCAACACCAGCCAGTTATTGGTAAAGCCGGGCAGGGCGTAGCGCACCATTTGCGGCGCGATGATGCGCAAAAAAGTTTGCGTGCGGCCCATGCCAAAGGCCAGCGCCGCTTCCGACTGGCCGTGCGGTATGGCCAAAATAGCACCCCGGAAGGTTTCGGTCATGTAGGCGCCGTAGATAAAGCCCAGCGTCAGCACTCCGGCCACAAAGGGGTTGATATCCACCGACCCCTTGCTGCCCATGGCCGCTACTAGGTAATTGAGTCCCATGGTGCCGCCATAAAACACCAGCAGCATGAGCACCAGGTCCGGTATCCCGCGAACCACCGTGGTGTAAACCGTACCGGCAGCTACGGCAGCCCGGTTGGGTGACAAGCGCGCCGCTGCGCCGAGCAGCCCGAACAATACGGCCAGCAGCAGCGAAGCCAGCGCCACTGCCACCGTCATCAGGGAGCCTTGCAAAATGCTGAAGTAATACGCGTTCATCAACGTACAGTGTGCCGCGAAAAAGCCCTAGACCTAAGGTCCGGCCGGAAAAATAGGCAAAAAAAACCGGCACGCCAGGGATTCTGGAGTGCCGGTTAGGCGGGATCAGTTCGCCTAAAAAGGCGCCAGCGCCAAGGGCTGCGAAGCCTTAAGCGCCTTTACTCACCATAGACGTCGATATTGAACTTCGCAAAGTATTTGTCGTTCATGGTCTTGTAGCTACCATTGCTGCGAATGGTTTTGATGGCGGCGTTCAGTTCGCCTTTG
>CAMCJY010000271.1 GCA_945875225.1 Comamonas sp. lk
TGCAGGTATCGGCTATGACCTGATGCGCAGGGTTTGCTAACGGAGGCCTGCACAAGCCCGAGCAGGCCCGGGTCGGATTGCTGAACCCATTTGCTTAGTCCTTCCGAGTTGGCCGGTCAAATAGCACCACATGGTCCACCTGGGCGCGAATGCCGATCCACTCGCCTAGCTTGTGGTCGTGGTGACTGGGCACATGCGCCATCACCGACTCACCCGTTTGCAAGCGCAAGGTATATAAAAACTCAGAGCCGCGAAATGATTTGCGAATGATTTCGGCCTTCACCGGCGCATCATCGTCGTGCACGATGTCGTCGGCGCGCAGCAGCACATCGCACTCACCATTTACAAACGTGCCCGGAAGTGGGCACTCGGCAACATCCACCAGATCGCCCATGGGCGTGCGCACCACGATTTGCTCGTTTTCTTCGCGCAACGCGGCCGGCGTGAACACGCCATGGCCAATGAACTCGGCCACAAAGCGCGTGGCGGGCCGGTGGTACAGCGTGTAGGCATCGTCCCACTGGTGCAAGCGGCCTTCGGACATCACGCCGATCACATCACCAATGGCAAAGGCTTCCATCTGGTCGTGCGTCACAAATAAGGCGGTGGTTTGCGCTTCCTTCAAAATGCCGCGCACCTCCAAGGCCAAGCGCTCGCGCAGTTCAACATCTAAGTTAGAAAACGGCTCATCGAGCAATAACAGTTGCGGCTTGGGCGCCAAAGCGCGCGCCAAGGCCACGCGCTGCTGCTGGCCACCCGACAATTCGTGCGGGTAACGCTGCGCGCTGCTGGCCAAACCGACCAAGGCCAGCACCTCGCGCACGCGCGCTTCGCGCTCTGGCCGTGGCAATTTGTGCAGGCCAAAGCGCACGTTATCCCACACGCTTAAATGAGGGAAAAGGGCATAGTCTTGAAACACCATACCAATGCGCCGCGCCTCGGGTGCTACATGCACACTGCCACTGCTGACAACCGATTGGGCCAGCCCAATCTCACCCGCACTGGCACGCTCAAGACCTGCCACAGCGCGCAGTAGCGTGGTTTTGCCGCAACCTGAAGGGCCAATGAGCACGCCCATTTCACCGGCATGCAGGCCCAAACTTACGCTGTCCACCGAGGGGTGGCTACGATCCGGGTAACTGACCGAAAGCTGCGCAACATCTAAAAACATCGCATCATTGTAGAGATGGCCTTTGGGCAAGCCCGCTTGTGCGGCTACCTACAATGCCTCATGGTTCTGAGCTACCGCCTGTTTTTTCGCTGGATGTTGGTTGTGCTGGCCTTGTTGCTGGCACTGCCGGTGCTGACCGTGCTGTGTTCTTGGGCGCAGTGGAACCCGGCATCTGCCAGCATCTTGGCCGAGATGGCCAACACGGTCTTGCCCGACTATGTGGGCACCTCGCTCTTGCTGTGCGTGTTGGTGAGTGCGGGGGTGATCAGCATGGGCACGGTATCCGCGGCTGCGGTCACGCTGTTTGACTTTCCCATGCGCCGCAGTTTGGAGTGGGCCTTGTTGCTGCCTCTGGCCATGCCCGCCTATGTGGTGGCCTATGCCTACACCGACTATTTGCAGTTTAGTGGCCCGCTGCAAACCAGTGTTCGGGCGACGTTTGGCTTGGAGGGTCGCGTGTTTCCCGAGGTACGCAATATATGGGGCGCGGCGTGTGTGTTCACCCTTGCGCTTTATCCGTATGTGTATTTGCTGGCCCGCAGCGCACTGTCGGAGCGCGCCAACCATTTGATGGAGGCGGCGCGCTTACTGGGTGCGCCCTTGTCGCGCCGGATCCTGCGCGTGGCTTTGCCGCTGGCCCGGCCAGCGATTGCCGCGGGTACGGCCTTGGCCTTGATGGAAACACTGGCTGACTTTGGCGTGTCGAGTTACTTTGGCATTCAGACCTTCACCGCAGGCATTTACAAAGCCTGGCTGGTCATGGATAACCGCATTGCCGCGGCGCAATTGGCCACCTTATTGCTGGTCGTGGTCGTACTGGTGCTGGCGGCTGAGCAACGTGCGCAATCGCGTTTACGTTTTTCCATCGCCCGCCTTGACCGCCAGGGCGCAGATTCGCAAGCCTTGAAGTTGCACGGCGCAGGTGCCGCCTTGGTGTGGCTGCTTTGCATGCTGCCTGTGTTATTTGGTTTTGTGTTGCCCGTCCTCTTCATGTTGCGCGCCTTGCTGCAAGGCGATGGCCTGATGGATTTGCCTTGGTCACGCTTTGTGCAATGGTCCGTCACCAGCTTGTCGCTGGGTGGCATGACGGCCTTGATGGCCGTAGGCGCGGCCATGCTGCTGGCCGCGCAGGCCCGCTTGCATCCCAACTGGCTTACGCGCCGGGTGATGGGCGTGGTGAGCTTGGGCTATGCCGTGCCGGGCGCTGTGATTGTGGTGGGCTTGCTACTGCCTGTGGGCTGGGTGCAAGCGACTTGGCCGCAATCGGGCGTGGGTTATTGGCTAACCGCCACGGTGCTGGGTCTGGTCTGGGCTTATCTGGTGCGTTTTGTAGCGGTGGCTTTGCAGTCGGTGCAAAGCGGCTATGCGCGGGTGCCTGCATCGCTGGACGACTCTGCGCGGATGCTGGGAACCGCCGGCTTCTCGCTGGTACGCCGTGTGCATTGGCCCCTGCTAAAAAAACCTGTAGCCGCTGCCACACTGCTGGTGCTGGTCGATGTGATGAAAGAGCTGCCCGCCACCTTGGTGCTGCGACCCTTCAATACCGATACCCTGGCAGTTATGGCCTACCAGTTGGCGCGCGATGAACGCTTGGGCGAAGCCGCTTTGCCCTCGCTGGCCTTGGTGTTGGTCGGCTTGCTGCCAGTGATCTTGCTCAGCCGCACGCTGCGCCGCCCTTGAGGCGGTGCTGAGCCTTTAGGGAGTTTTCGCGATCAAACCAGTAGCTGCGACAGGTGTATTTGATTTATATCAAATGAGAACTATTCGCATTTGATATACTGCATCCAAGCCTATCAACTTGGAATCGCGCCATGCTTCGCACACTTTGTGTTTTGTCTTTTGCCCTATCAATTGTCAGTAGTGGATTACTGAGCCTGCCTGCCTGGGCTGATACCCAGGTCATCAACCTGTACTCCGCCCGCCACTACCCCACCGATGAAGCGCTGTACAGCGACTTCACCAAAGCGACGGGCATCAAAATCAACCGCGTGGATTCAGACGACGCCGGCATCATCGCCCGCCTCAAGGCCGAGGGCACTGCATCGCCCGCCGACGTCATCTTGTTGGTGGACGCGGCCCGCTTGTGGCGCGGCGAGGTTGAGGGCATGTTCTTGCCTGTCAAGTCCAAGATCTTGGAAAGCGCCGTTCC
>CAMCJY010000272.1 GCA_945875225.1 Comamonas sp. lk
GGTGGGTTCGTTTAGCCATCACGCCGAGATACCCGGTATTTTTGGCGGTGTTGCAAATGCCATGCAAGCGGCTGCCCGGCCGCTTGAACTGGGGCGAGTGAGCCAGGAGCCAGCCATTCAGTGGTCGGTCAACGGGCTGTCTGGATTAACCGTAGATGATTACCTCAAGCGCCAGCCTGCCATGGCGCTGCTGATCGTGAAAGATGGTGTAGTTCAAGTGGAACGCTACCAATACGGGCGTAGCGCCGAGCATCGCTTCTTGTCGAACTCCATGGCCAAAACCATTACCGCTATGGGCATTGGCATTGCCTTGCGCGAGGGGAAAATTAAATCCTTGGATGAACGCGCAGACCTCTATGCCCCCACCTTGGCCGGGTCTCTCTACGGCGAAACCACCATTCGAAACTTGCTGCGCATGGCCTCCGGCGCAAAATTTGAAGAGGTATACGACGGCAGAGATGATCTGGCACGCTATGGGGCGGCCGCCCATAACGGCGGCGCTGCAGCCGGAGCCAAAGTGATCTCTACACGTCTGCACCCGCAAGGCAGCGCTTTTAATTATGCAAGTGCCGAAACCGATATGCTGGCCTTGGTCATGCGGGGCGCTACCGGGCAAACGCTCAGTGCCTATTTGGAGTCGCGTCTTTGGCAACCCATGGGGGCCCAGAGCTCAGGGCTCTGGCGCGCTGGATCTGACGGCTTAGAGCGGGCAAGCGGCAACTTCAACGCGACGGCACAAGATTACGCGCGCTTAGGTGTTCTCCTAGCCAACGACGGTGTGCGCGCAGACCGCCCTGAATTTGGTGAAATCATTCCCAAAGACTTTTTGTTTGAGGCAACGGATTGGACACGCCACCCCGAGGCCTTCGCACCCAAGAAGGCGACCCCCTACTACGGTTACGGCTACCAAGTATGGACCTTTCCTTCCAAAAAACGCCGCTTTGCACTTTTGGGGGTCTATGGGCAATCTATATTTGTGGACCCCGAACAAAAATTGGTGATGGTTCACTTGGCAGCGAACACAAAAGCAAAATCCAATCAGACCAGCATGGGGCTTGAAGTGGGGTCGCTTTGGTATGGGGTGGTGACCCATTACGGAAGTTGGTAGGTGCATGGCAAATCATGCGCCAAACCCGACCCGTAGCTTTAGACCCCCGCGTATGCCCGCGCCTTAAGTCCAAAGCATTGGAACTTCCTGCTCCCAGGCCTTGCCGATTTACTATCCGCAGGGACGTAAAAAAAGCACCAAGCGTTTCCGCTAAGTGCTTGATTTAATTGTGTTTGTTGGTAGGCGCAATTGGACTCGAACCAACGACCCCCACCATGTCAAGGTGGTGCTCTAACCAGCTGAGCTATGCGCCTGAAATTCCGCAGAGAAGTATAGCAGTAGCTATCGGCTCCTCTAAAAGACAATGCGGCAGGTGTTGGCAGGCCTGAATGCTCGACCCCGTAAGGCTACCCGTTGCCCACTTGCCGGATAATTCCACGCTGTTCCGCGCCACCTGGAGTATGCCAATGTTGATGGCTGCCTCCAACCGCGCAGCCTGACCCACGGGCCAACCCTTTTTTCACATCATCACGGAGTTATTTATGGACATCGCAGGAAAAGTATTTATCGTCACTGGCGGCGCGTCGGGTTTGGGTGAGGGCACTGCCCGCATGCTGGCAGCCAACGGCGGCAAAGTGGTTATCGCCGATATGCAGGCGGACAAAGGCGAGGCGATTGCCCAAGAAATCGGCGGCGCATTCGTGCGTTGCGATGTCAGCAGCGAAGCCGACGGCCAGGCCGTGGTGGCCAAGGCGGTTTCCATGGGCAAGCTCATGGGCCTGGTCAACTGCGCTGGTATCGCTCCTGCAGACAAAACCGTGGGTAAAAACGGCGCCCATAGCCTGGGCAGTTTTAGCAAGTGCATCACGGTGAACCTGGTCGGCAGCTTTAACATGATCCGCCTGGCCGCCGACGCCATGTGCAAAAACGAGCCCGAAGCCACTGGCGAGCGTGGCGTGATGATTTCTACCGCCTCCGTCGCAGCTTATGACGGCCAAATCGGCCAGGCCGCTTACAGCGCATCCAAAGGCGGCATCGTCGGCATGACGCTGCCCATCGCCCGCGACCTTTCGCGCAACGGTATCCGCAATATGACGATTGCCCCGGGTATTTTCGGTACACCCATGCTATTTGGCATGCCACAAGACGTGCAGGATGCACTGGCCGCCAGCGTGCCCTTTCCTTCCCGTCTGGGCACGCCGCAGGACTATGCCAAGTTGGCCAAGCACATCATCGAAAACGACATGCTCAACGGAGAAGTCATCCGACTGGACGGAGCCATCCGTCTGGCACCGCGATAAAAACGGCGCTTTGCGCCTCCCAGGCAAGGGCGTATCGGGCGCCCTTGCCTTATGCCCTCAGAATGTGCAGTGTTTGCCTCGCCTTGTGGCTCGGGCGGGCAGGCGCACAAGGCATAAAATCCGCCGGTTTAGCTTGACGCCCTGACCGCACTCTTGCGGCCTACCGGCAGGCGGCCTGACCTCCAAACCCTATCCAGCGAGATTTCCATGAGCCCTCAAGACATCCTGGCCCAATTTGGCCCGCGCGAATCTATGGAGTACGACGTAGTCGTCGTCGGCGGCGGCCCGGGCGGCTTGTCCACCGCCATCCGCATCAAGCAAATGGCTGCCGCGCAGGGCAAAGAGGTCTCGGTGGTGGTGCTGGAAAAAGGCTCGGAGCCAGGCGCGCATATTTTGTCGGGCGCCATCATGGACCCCAAGGCGCTAACCGAGTTGTTCCCGGATTGGAAAGCGCGCGGCGCGCCACTGAACCAGCCCGTCACCGACGACGCCATCATGTTCTTCGGCGAGAAAAGTGCGTTTCGCATGCCCAATTTCTTGCTGCCGCCTTTTGCCGATAACCATGGCAACTACATCGTCAGCCTGGGCAATGTGACGCGCTGGCTGGCCGAGCAGGCAGAAAGCCTGGGCGTGGAGATATTCCCTGGCTTCACCGCGGCCGAAGTCTTGTACACCGAGCAAGGCGCAGTCAAAGGCGTGGCCACTGGCAATATGGGTATTGGCAAAGAGGGCGAACCCGGCGACAACTTTCAGTTGGGCATGGAGTTGCTGGGCAAATACACGGTGTTTGCCGAAGGCGCACGCGGCCACCTGGGCAAACAGCTCATCGCTAAATACAAGCTGGACGCAGGCAAAGACCCGCAAAGCTTTGGCATCGGCATCAAAGAAGTCTGGGAAATCGACCCCCAGCGCCACCAACCCGGGTTTGTGATGCACACCGCCGGCTGGCCCATGGACGAGATGACCTA
>CAMCJY010000273.1 GCA_945875225.1 Comamonas sp. lk
AGCAAGCTCACCGTGAAGGGTAACGACAATGTTTTTGGAAGTTCCAATTTATACCTTTACGGTAAAGGCACCAGCAACTATCTCCAGACGGTCTACATCGGCTGCCTTACCTGCGATGCGAGTCAGCCCGATTCCATATGCAGCGCAGACCCCGCAAGTGCCTACGGCATTACATCGAGCGCCAGTAGCATTTGGGATGTCAACTCGGTGTACGGCAATCCCGACGGCCCCCACAGCCCCTGGGACTTTCCGGGCTATGCAGCAACAACACCATTGGTGTATTACGAACAGTTAGCTTTTAATGCCGAGGCCGATGCTATCGCGCTGTTTTCGGTGGATAAAGATGTACGAGATTTGTTTGAAAAAATATCTGGCGGGTCAACAAAGACTGACCCGCGAACCGTTGCTTACCTAGAAACACTCTTTGCAACACCAAGCGCACGCCCAGGCGATGTATTGACGGCCCTCTGCGGCTCTGGCGTAAGCCTAAGCGCTGGGATCGGTGCAATTCAGGCAGTGAAGAAAAAACAGCGCTAAGTTCCCAGCAAACGCCGCAGCTACTTCAACCACCCCCGCTTGCGGAAATACCACATAGGCACCAATGCGCTGCCTACCATCAAAGCCACGGTGTAAGGGTAGCTCCAGACGCCTAAAAACTCCAGCTCGGGGAATTTCAGATTCATGCCATAGACGCTGGCAATCAAGGTGGGCGGCAACAGCGCCACACTGGCCACCGAAAATATTTTAATGATTTTGTTTTGGTTGATATTGATGAAACCAACAGTGGCGTCCATCAAGAAGTTAATCTTGTCAAACAAGAAAGCGGTATGGCTGTCCAGCGAGTCAATGTCGCGCAGAATCTGGCGTGCATCCTCAAACTGCTCGGCGTTTAGCATTTTGGAACGCATCATGAAGCTCACCGCGCGACGGGTGTCCATCACATTGCGGCGGATGCGACCGCTCATATCCTCGTGGCGCGCGATCGCAGCCAGCGCCTCGCCAGCGATTTCATCGGTCACATTGCCGGCCAGCACTTTGCGGCTGACGTTTTCCAGATCGTCGTAAATACCTTCAAGCGTGTCGGCCGAATATTCGGCGTCGGCATCAAACAATTTGAGCAACACTTCTTTGGCGTCTTCAATCAGCCCCGGCGCGCGGCGCGCGCGCATACGCAGCAGACGGAAAACCGGTATGTCTTCGTCGTGGATAGAGAACAAGACGCCTTTGCTCTTGAGGCTGTCGTTGACCAGGTTCAGGATAAACGCCGCACGCACCGTGCGTGGCTCATCCTCGTCAGCGATTAAGAAGTCACTGCGGATATGCAGTTCGCCGTTGTCTTCGGTGTAGAAGCGGGCGGATTCCTCAATGTCCTCGTCCATCGCGTCTTCGGGGATGGACAAGCCGTAATACTGCTTGATCCAGCGCTTTTCTTCGACGGTGGGAGATTCCAAATCCACCCAGATGGGCAGGAATTTGGAGAGTTCTTCCAGGGATTCGATTTCTTCCTGGAACAGGCGGCCGTTGGCCAGGGTAAAAATATTGAGCATGACAAATGGTTGAAGGTCGGGGCCTACGGTTCGAGGGTGCGGCGGGGATACGGCAGCTTTCGAACGGCAGGGCCTATTGGCCTACACCATCCGAAAGCTACCAACTAGGGTAGTGTTCCAAGAATGCTCTCCAAAGTGGCAATCCACTGATTATCGCACTGCAGCACGCCAGCAGACGAAGGCTTTACAGACGGTCTGCGCGCCGTAGCGCCCCCTGCCGGCGGGGCCCATGCCCATGCCACGTCAGCCCCTCGGAAAAACTTTGCTTTTTTCCGGAAACAAGCGCATAGTGGGGTCGGGAGTTCCGCGAAATAGGTAATCTTTGCGGAATTGGACTGGCGACCGCCAGGTCGCCGGATGTGTAGCAAGCAACTGGAGGCTATTTATGAATTTGACAATCAGCGGCCATCATCTGGAAGTAACGCCGGCCCTGCGCAGTTACGTGACCGAAAAATTGGAGCGCATCACGCGCCACTTTGATCAGGTCGTGGACGTAAAAGTATTGCTCACAGTAGAAAAGCAAAAGGAAAAAGAGCGCAGGCAACGCGCCGAATGCAATATCCATGTCAAAGGCAACGATATGTTTGCGCAAAGCTCCCATGAAGACCTGTATGCCGCAGTCGACGATTTGGTAGACAAGCTTGATCGGCAAGTGGGACGCCACAAACAGCGCATCCAAGACCACCACCACGCCGCACCAAAACGCCTGATGTAGCCCGTCCAGTCTTGAAAAGTGAAGCAAACCGCCACCCACCAGTGGCGGTTTTTTTGTGGGCATAATCCGCAACACTATGAACCGACTGGCCGCCCTCTTACCCCCATCGCATGTACTGTCGCAGGTAGACGTTACCAGTAAAAAACGAGCGTTTGAAGAGGCCGGGCTGCTATTTGAGAGCCTGCACGGCCTGAGCCGGGCGCTGGTGACCGACAGCCTGTTTTCGCGCGAACGCCTTGGCTCCACCGGCCTGGGTCATGGCGTGGCGATTCCGCACGGACGGATTAAAGGCCTGAAGTCGCCCATGGCAGCGGTGTTTCAACTGGCCCGCCCGATCGGCTTTGACGCGCCGGACGATGAGGCGGTGAGCCTGATGATTTTTTTGCTGGTGCCCGAGGCTGCCACCCAGCGGCACCTGGAAATTCTGTCCGAGATTGCCGAACTGCTCAGCGACGCCGATATGCGCAAGCGCCTAACCAGCGCCACCGACGCCACTGCGCTGCACGGCCTGCTGGCCAACTGGCGCTCGGCCCAGGTCCACTAGGGGCTGCGCCCCAGCCCAGCGGCCACGCACCGGAACCTACGCTGTGAAACCCAACGCCATCAGTGCCGACGTC
Source organism: Comamonas sp. lk (assembly GCA_945875225.1). Taxonomy (GTDB): domain Bacteria; phylum Pseudomonadota; class Gammaproteobacteria; order Burkholderiales; family Burkholderiaceae_C; genus Allorhodoferax. Next base: position 2,880 of record CAMCJY010000273.1, read on the forward strand.
CTTTTCGAGGCCTTACGCAGCCGCTTGCAATGGCAGTGGGTCGCGGGTTTAGGGGCCTCCGAGCGGCGCTTTGACGAAGTCGCGGTGCGCGCCGCCCGCTCGGGCGCCGACCTGGTGGGTTACCTCAATTACATCCACCCTTACCGCGTGCAGATTTTGGGCGAGCGCGAGATCGCCTACGTCGCCAATGCCAGCGAAGAAGACAGCACCCGGCGCATCCAGCGCATCGTGACCTTGGAGCCGCCGGTATTGGTGCTGGCCGATGGCCAGACAGCGCCGCCTGGCCTTTTGCGCATGTGCGAGGAAGCGCAAATCCCGATGTTTGCGGCGCAAGCCTCCTCGGCCTTTGTGATTGATGTGCTGCGCGCGTATTTGTCCAAGCACTTTGCGGATCGGGTGTCCATGCACGGCGTGTTCATGG
>CAMCJY010000274.1 GCA_945875225.1 Comamonas sp. lk
GATAACCGTATCTGGAAGCAGCGCACCGTCAACATCGGCATTGTCACGCCCGAGCGTGCGCTCAATATGGGCTTTAGCGGCCCTATGCTGCGCGGCTCCGGCATCGCCTGGGACTTGCGAAAAAAGCAGCCCTATGATGTGTATCCACAGATGGACTTTGACATCCCCGTAGGCAAAACCGGCGATGTGTACGACCGTTACTTGGTGCGTATGGAGGAGATGAAGCAGTCCAACCGCATCATCTGCCAGTGCGTGCAGTGGCTCAAGGCCAACCCCGGCCCAGTGATCACCGACAACCACAAAGTAGCTGCGCCTTCGCGTGAATCCATGAAGACGAATATGGAAGGCCTGATTCACCACTTCAAGCTGTTTACCGAAGGCTTTCATGTGCCCCAGGGCGAGGCCTATGCCGCCGTGGAGCACCCCAAGGGCGAGTTTGGTATTTACATCGTCAGCGACGGTGCCAACAAGCCTTACCGCCTGAAGATTCGTCCCCCCGGTTTTGCCCATTTGGCTGCGCTCAATGAAATGGCCAAGGGTCACATGATTGCCGATGCGGTGTCCATCATCGGCACCATGGATATTGTTTTTGGAGAGATTGACCGATGATGTCGGATGCCACCCAGGCGCGCTTTGATCGTGAAGTCGCCAAATACCCGCCGGACCAAAAACAGTCTGCTGTGATGGCCTGCTTGTCCATCGTGCAACAAGAGCAAGGTTGGGTCAGCGCAGACAGCGAGCGTATGGTTGCCGACTACCTGGCCATGGCGCCTATTGCTGTGCATGAGGTCAGCACCTTCTACAACATGTACAACCTCAAGCCGGTGGGCAAATACAAGCTCAACGTCTGCACCAATTTGCCCTGCCAACTTGGCGGTGGCGCAAGAGCCATGGCCCATCTGGAAAAAACCCTGGGCATCCACGCCGGTGAAACTACCAGCGACGGCTTGTTCACCCTGCAACCGAGCGAATGCCAGGGCGCTTGTGCCGATGCGCCGGTGCTGCTGGTCAACGACCGCCATATGTGCAGCTTTATGAGCGATGAAAAACTCGACCAATTGATAGCTGGCCTCAAGCAATCGGAGGGCGCACCATGACGCTGCAAAACATATTGGCACCTTTCCAGGCAACGGGCCGGGAAAGCTCTTTTCATGGCCGCCACAGAGGGGCTCAAATCCTGGCCGATTTGGATGGTTCCAACTGGGGCATTGCGGCTTACCAAGCGCGCGGCGGCTACCAAGCCTTGCGTAAGATTTTGGGCCAGGACGGCGGCGAGGGCATGACGCAAGACCAGGTGATTGCCACGGTCAAAGAATCGGGCCTGCGCGGTCGCGGCGGCGCGGGTTTCCCGACCGGCCTGAAGTGGAGCTTTATGCCTCGGCAGTTCCCGGGCCAAAAATACCTGGTGTGCAACTCCGACGAAGGCGAGCCCGGTACCTGCAAAGACCGCGACATCATGCAGTTTAATCCGCACGCGGTGATTGAAGGCATGGCAATTGCCGCCTACGCCATGGGCATTACGGTTGGCTACAACTACATCCACGGCGAGATTTTCCAGACCTATGAGCGCTTTGAAGCGGCTTTAGAAGAAGCCCGCGCAGCCGGTTGTCTAGGCCAGCACATCATGGGCAGCAACTTCAGCTTCCAGCTGCATGCCGCACATGGCTTTGGCGCTTATATTTGTGGCGAAGAGACTGCTTTGCTCGAATCGCTGGAAGGCAAAAAAGGCCAGCCGCGCTTTAAGCCGCCGTTCCCGGCCAGCTTTGGCCTGTATGGCAAACCCACCACCATCAACAACACCGAGACCTTTGCGGCGGTGCCCTGGATCATCCGCAACGGCGGCGCGGCCTACCTGGCCTGCGGCAAGCCCAATAACGGTGGCACCAAGATTTTTTCTGTCAGTGGCGATGTGCAGCGCCCGGGCAATTACGAAGTGCCCATGGGCACGCCCTTTGCAGAGTTGCTGGAGATGGCCGGTGGCATGCGCGCGGGCCGCACGCTGAAGGCGGTCATCCCGGGCGGCTCGTCGGCGCCGGTATTACCGGCCAGCATCATGATGGACATCACCATGGACTATGACGCGATTGCCAAGGCCGGCTCCATGCTGGGTTCGGGCGCGGTGATTGTGATGGACGATACGCGTTGCATGGTCAAGTCTTTGCAGCGCCTGTCTTACTTTTATTCGCATGAATCCTGCGGCCAATGCACCCCCTGCCGCGAAGGCACAGGCTGGCTCTGGCGCATGGTGGACCGCATTGAAAACGGCCACGGCCGCGCCAGCGATTTGGAGACTTTGGACAGCGTGGCCGGCAACATCATGGGCCGTACGATTTGCGCGCTGGGCGACGCGGCGGCCATGCCAGTGCGCGGCATGCTCAAGCACTTCCGGTCCGAATTTGAACACCATATAGAGCACAAGACCTGCGTGGTCGGTGCCTACGTTTGATCGGTGCAGCACCATGGTTGAAATCGAACTCGACGGCAAAAAAGTAGAAGTGCTTGAAGGCAGCATGGTGATGCATGCCGCTGAAAAAGCCGGTACTTACATCCCCCATTTTTGCTACCACAAGAAGTTGAGCATTGCGGCCAATTGCCGCATGTGCCTGGTCGATATTGAAAAAGCCCCCAAGCCCATGCCCGCCTGCGCCACGCCCGTGACCAATGGCATGGTGGTACATACTAAGAGCGACAAAGCCATCAAGGCGCAGCAATCGGTGATGGAGTTTTTACTGATTAACCACCCGCTCGATTGCCCGATTTGCGACCAGGGCGGCGAATGCCAGTTGCAAGACTTGGCCGTAGGCTATGGCGGTTCCAACTCGCGCTATGAGGAAGAAAAGCGCGTGGTGGCAATCAAAGACGTGGGCCCGCTCATCAGCATGCAGGAGATGAGCCGCTGCATCCATTGCACCCGCTGTGTGCGCTTTGGTCAGGAAGTGGCTGGCGTGATGGAACTGGGCATGTCGCACCGCGGCGAACATGCCGAAATCGAAACCTTTGTCGGCCAGACCGTGGACTCCGAACTCTCGGGCAACATGATCGACATCTGCCCCGTGGGCGCCTTGACCAGCAAGCCTTTTCGCTACAGCGCCCGCACCTGGGAGTTGTCACGGCGCAAGTCGGTCAGCCCGCATGACTCCACTGGCGCAAATCTGGTGGTGCAGGTCAAAAATAACCACGTCATGCGCGTAGTGCCCATGGAAAACGATGCGGTCAACGAATGCTGGATTGCCGACCGCGACCGTTTTTCTTACGAAGCCCTGAGCAGCCCAGACCGCCTGCATACGCCCAT
>CAMCJY010000275.1 GCA_945875225.1 Comamonas sp. lk
AAGACTTGCCGCGTGGTGTGCCGCTTGCCGTTTTGTCAGAATGGGGCGTTCGCTTGCAGGCACATCGACGCACTATGGACCACCCGTTTAACCCGGGATTGTTTATGGAAGCTTTGATGGCCCAGGCCCATACGGCGCTTGCCAAAAGCGTCACTTAAACCTGGTGCCTAGCCTTATGACAGTGTCAACACCACCCTTTTTCACCCTGGCTGGCGAAAGCCTGTGGTCTGAATCGGTTTTGTCTGGCGGGAGCGCCCGGCCTACGGTTTTGCAATTGCGGCTGGACACGCCGCTGGACTTGTACCAAGCGTATATCTCCGTGTTTTCCGAGGGCGGCTTGTTTGTACAAACCCATCGGGATTACCAAATGGGTGACGAGCTGTACGGACTGTTGACACTGCCCCAGGACCCTAAGCGCCACCCCTTGATCGGACATGTGGCCTGGATCACGCCGGCCAATTCACCCACCGGGCGGCCCCAGGGCGTTGGCGTGCGCTTTAGCGCTGATGCGCGTGGTGCAATTTTGAAAAATACAATAGAAGCCGCGCTTGGGTCGCTGTTAGGCAGCCAGCGGACCAATTTCACGGTTTGATGCAAGCCCCCCATCCGCGCTGCGCCCGATAAGCTGAGACTACAAAGTGTTTACTGATTCGCACTGCCACCTGGCATTTCCCGAACTACGCAGCCAGGTGCTGGAGATACGCGCGGCCATGAAATTGGCCCAGGTGGAGCGCGCCTTGTGCATTTGCACCACGCTGGAAGAATTCCCCGTGGTACACAGCCTGGCCCTCGACTATGCGAATTTCTGGGCTACGGCGGGGGTGCATCCTGACAATGAGGGCGTGCGAGAGCCTAGTCTGCAAGACCTGCTTTCTTTGGGTGCCATGCCCAAAGTGCTGGCGATAGGTGAGACGGGCTTGGACTACTACCGGCTCAACGGGCGCACGGTGGCTGACATGCACTGGCAGCGCGAACGCTTTCGGGTGCATATACGCGCCGCGCGCGCGCTGTGCAAACCGCTAGTTATCCATACCCGCAGCGCATCGCAAGACACTTTAGCCTTGCTGGACGAGGAGGGCGAAGACGGCACATCGGGTAGCGCAGGAGGTGTTTTTCATTGCTTTACTGAAACTGCAGAGGTGGCCCGCGCCGCTTTAGAGCGTGGGTTTTATATCTCGTTTTCCGGCATCGTCACCTTCAAAACGGCCCAGGACTTGCGCGATATTGCGGCCTGGGTGCCGCTTGACCGCTTGCTGATTGAGACCGACAGCCCCTATTTAGCACCTGTCCCGCACCGGGGAAAAACCAACAATCCCTCCTTCGTGCCACTGGTGGCGCAGCAGATCGCCCAGGTACGCGGCTGCAGTGTGGAGGAAGTGGGCCGGGCCAGTAGCGACAATTTTTTGCGCTTGTTTAAGCCGCAAGCGCATCCTGAAACTTCATGTAATAGCTGAGATTATTCGTATGTTTAACTTTAAGTATGCTTTATATCTTATTGTTTTTATTATATTTTTTCCTGCCAATGCGGGTTCGTATGATGATTTTTTTGAAGGGCTGAAAACCGACGAAGTGAAGGTGGTTGCCAACGTTTTGGCCCGCGGCTTTGATCCCAATACCTTAAGTTTTGATGGCCAATATCCGCTGGTACTGGCAATTAGGCGCCCTTCGCCCGCGGTTTTAGACCTGCTGCTACGCACCAAAGGTTTGCGCGCAGAGGTGCGTACCGCCAAAGATGAGAGCCCCCTGATGCTGGCCTCCATGGCGGGTATGGTCGAAGTCTGCAAGCGCTTAATTGCGCTGGACGCCGACGTCAATAAAACCGGTTGGACCCCTTTGCATTACGCTGCTTCAGGCGGGCACATCGAGGTGATCAAGCTGCTACTGAGCCATTCCGCTTATATAGACGCTGAGTCGCCCAACCAGACCACGCCTTTGATGATGGCGGCCATGTACGGCAGCCCCCAAGCTGTGGAACTGCTATTGGCCGAAGGCGCAGATGCCAGTCTAAAAAACCAAAAAGGCATGACTGCGCTGGATTTTGCGGACGTGGCGGACAAACAGGCTTCAGCAAAGATCTTGGTGCGACACATGATTGCGCGTCCCATTCCTTAGCGGGGCGCGCTGGCTTCGCGGCGGTGAAGTCGGAGTAATCCTTGCATCTTGAGTCCCGTTGGCCGCAGTTTGCTAAGCCCAATCAAATGATCGTGGATTTAAATAATTCATACGATGTATATTATGTTAATAAAAGGATGGCATCATCACCTAGACGAAAGACTAGCTAGCCGTCAAAGCAAAACTTCAGTGCTACAGGTGACCCCAGGCCATCAGGGCTTCGTGCCCTTGCAACACCAGGTCCACTTTGGCGCCCACCGGCAGCAGTGCCTTGGTCGGCACATGGCCTAGGGGCAGACCCATGACGATAGGAATAGAAACCTGGGTGCGCAGCCATTGCGCCACGGTGTCGAGTTTGAAGCCTTTATCGTGTGGCACCAGCTTGTAATTAGTAAACTGGCCCAGCACGAGCGCTTTTTGCTGCGCCAAGACACCGCTGTGCAGCAGTTGGGTCAGCATGCGCTCCAGCCTGTAGGGGTGCTCGCCCACATCTTCCAAAAACAACACGCCGCTGCGCACTTTCGGAAGATACGGCGTACCAAGCAGTGAAACCAGTACTGATAAATTACCGCCCCACAGCTTGGCTCCAAGGATTTCATGATCTTTTTGCGCCGCCTGACCGCGGGGCAGTCGCCAGCCAACGCCTTCCCCTTGCGCCAGTAATAAATCATCAAAGCAGGCTTGCATGATCTCGTCGGGTTCGTCCTCGCTTCCGAAATCCTCGCCAATGCAGGGGCCTTGCCAAGTTATAGCGCCGGTCTTGGCCATCAAACCTAGCTGCAAAGCGGTGAAATCGCTCAGGCCGACAAACTGGGTGCCCGATTCAATCGCTTTGGCCAGCGCTGCATAAGGCAGGTCGGCCAGGATGCGGGTCAGCCCGTAACCGCCACGCGAAATCATGGCGACATGGGCGCCACTGGCTGCCGCCCGCGCAATTGCCGCCATACGAGTCGCATCGTCCCCGGCAAAGCGCTGATAGCTGGACAAGGCATCGGGGTCGATTTCCACTTCGTGCCCCAGGGCGCGCAGCCGCTTTACGCCTCGGCGGAAAGCCACTTTGTCGCGCACGGCGCTGGACGGGGAATAAATGTAAATATGGCTCATGGCTTGCTGCGTCGCGCTAGGTAGCGCATGGTCGTAATACGTAAATGTAAAGGCTGCAAGGTTTGTAT
>CAMCJY010000276.1 GCA_945875225.1 Comamonas sp. lk
CAGGTCATCATCGTCTGCGGCGAAACCGGCTCGGGTAAGACCACCCAATTGCCCAAAATCGCGCTGGCCATGGGGCGGGGCCTTTGCAATTACCCCAAAGTGTTGCCCAATGGCAAACCCGCCCCACGCGGCAAACTGATAGGCCACACCCAGCCGCGCCGCATCGCCGCCAGCAGCGTGGCCAAGCGTATTGCGGAGGAACTGCACACGCCTTTGGGTGAGGTGGTGGGCTTCAAAGTACGTTTTCAGGACCGTTTAAGCCGCGATGCGTCAGTCAAGCTGATGACCGACGGCATTTTGCTGGCCGAGACGCAAACTGACCCGCTGTTGCAAGCTTATGACACGCTGATCATTGACGAGGCGCACGAGCGCAGCCTGAACATCGACTTTTTACTCGGCTATTTGCGCCAAATCCTGCCGCGTAGGCCCGACCTGAAAGTCATCGTTACCTCCGCCACGATAGACGCGCAGCGCTTTGCCGACCACTTTGCCAGTCTGCAAGGCACGCAAGAGGCGAAAACCCTAACGCCAGCGCCCGTCATCATGGTCTCGGGGCGCATGTTTCCCGTGGAGCAGCGCTACCGGCCTTTTGAAGAGCGGCGCGACTACGACGTGAACGATGCGATTGCCGAAGGCGTGGATGAACTGTGGCGTGGCGGCGCTGTGGGCGACATCTTGGTATTCCTTCCCGGCGAACGCGAAATCCGCGAAGCGGCAGACCATTTACGCCGCCACCTAAGCCACCAGCCGGTCTTGCGCAATTGCGAAGTGCTTCCCTTATTTGCCCGCCTAAGCCAGGCCGAGCAGGACCGGATTTTTGAAGGCCACACCGGCCGGCGCATTGTGCTGGCCACCAATGTGGCCGAGACCTCGCTAACGGTGCCTGGCATCCGTTTTGTGATCGACAGCGGCACGGCGCGCATCAAGCGCTACAGCTTTCGCAGCAAGGTTGAGCAATTGCTGGTCGAGCCGATTAGCCAAAGCTCGGCCAACCAGCGCGCCGGGCGTTGCGGCCGGGTGGCCGACGGTATTTGCATACGCCTGTACGAGGATAAAGAGTTTGCCGGACGCGAGCGCTTTACCGACCCGGAAATACTGCGTTCCTCGCTGGCCGGGGTGATATTGCGCATGAAGTCGCTGCGCCTGGGCGCGGTCGAGGACTTCCCGTTTTTGGAGCGCCCCTCGGGCCGGGCGATTGCAGACGGCTACCAATTGCTGCAAGAGTTGGGCGCGGTGGATGATGCCAACGAACTCACGCCGCTGGGGCAGGAACTGGCGCGCCTGCCCTTGGACCCGCGCGTAGGACGCATGATTTTGGAAGCGCGCAAGCGCGAGGCGCTGGACGAGGTGCTGATCATCGCCTCGGCCTTGAGCGTGCAGGATGTACGCGACCGGCCTATGGATGCGCAACAGCAGGCGGACCAGGCGCACGCTAAGTTTGACGACGAGAAGAGCGAGTTTTCCGGTTACCTGAAGTTGTGGAAATGGATTGGCGCAGCGCGTGGTGACAAAGCCCAAGTTAGCGGTGCGCACAAGCTGAGCAACCGCCAGTTTGAGCAATTGTTGCGGCAAAACTTTGTCAGCGTGCGCCGCTTGCGCGAATGGAAAGACATCTACAGTCAGCTGCTCACCGTGGTTGCCGAACACCAATGGCGTATCAATACGACGCCTGCCTCCTACGAGCAATTGCACCTATCGATGCTGGCCGGTTTGCTGGGCAACGTCGGTTGCAAGCTGGAGGCTGAAGGCCAGCAAGGTGAATACCTGGGCGCGCGCAGCATCAAGTTCTTCCCGCATCCGGGGGCGCATTTGGTGAAGAAGCCGGGACGCTGGATTATTGCGGCCGAACTGGTGGAGACTACGCGCTTATTTGGCCGCGGTATTGCGGCGATTGAGCCGCAATGGGTGGAGCAAGTGGGCGGCCATTTGCTGAAAAAACAATTGCTCGACCCGCACTGGGAGAAAAAAGCCGCTGAAGTGGTGGCGCTGGAGCGGGCTACCTTGTATGGCATGGTGGTCTATAGCGGCCGGCGTGTTAACTACAGCCGCCTCGATATGTCTGGCGCGCGCGAAATTTTTATCCGCCAGGCGCTGGTCGAAGGTGTGTGGGAAACGGCGCTGCCTTTTTTGGCGGCCAACCTCAAGTTAATTCAACAAGTCGAGGATCTAGAGCATAAAGCGCGGCGTCAGGACGTGCTGGTTGATGACGCCTTGATTTACGCTTTCTACGATCAGCAACTGCCCGCCGATGTGTGCAGCGGCACCAGCTGTGAGCGCTGGTACCGCGAGGAAGTCAAAAAGAAGCCCACGCTCTTGCTGCTGACCCGCGAAGAGCTGATGCGCCATGAGGCGGCGGGTATTACCACCAGCCAGTTTCCAAAGACAGTGCGCTTAGGCGGTGTTGATTGCGCGGCTGCGTATTTGCATGCGCCGGGCGATGCGCGTGATGGCGTGACGGTCACGGTGCCTTTGTTTGTGCTCAACCAGGTCAATGAAGAGCGCTGCGAATGGTTGGTGCCGGGCATGCTCAAAGACAAAGTGCAGGCCTTGCTCAAGACCTTGCACCAAAGGCCGCGCTCGCGCCTGGTGCCCTTGCCCGATACGGCGGCACGCATGGCCGGAGTATTGAATGCGGCCGAACGCTTTGGCGCCGGTGGCCTGGTTGATGCCTTGCTCAAACTGGTACGCGAGGCCACCGCGCTGGACATTGTGCGGGCCGATATCAAGGTGGACATGCTGCCTGCGCACTTCTTTATGAATATCCGCGTTGTCGATGAGCATGGGCGGCAGTTGGGGCAGGGGCGCAACCTGGGCGCACTCAAGGCGCAATGGGGCTCGCAAGCGCGTGGTGCTTTTCAGGCGCTGGCTGCGCTCAAACTGAGCGATACCGTACCTGCCCAGGCGCCCAAAGGACAAGCGCCTTTGCAGCCTGTGGCCGCGCAAAGCGGCAAGCCGAAGAGCGGTGCGGATGCGCCCAGGCCGCAGCCCGGCGCTTCGGATAGGCAACCTGTGGCGTCGGTCGGGCGAGAACAGGGCGACCCTGGCGCGCAGGTACACAGCGGCGAACAACGCTATACCGCCTGGACTTTTGGCCCATTGCCCGAATTGCTGGAAATACGCAAAGGCGCCCATGCGGTCATTGGTTTTCCTGCCTTGGTCGATGGTGGCGACGCCGTGACGCTGGAAGTGTTTGACGAGCCACAGATGGCCGCAGGTAAGCACAACAGTGGCTTGGCGCGCTTGTTTGCTTTGCAACTGAAAGACGCGATCAAGT
>CAMCJY010000277.1 GCA_945875225.1 Comamonas sp. lk
GGCTGGTAAATCACCCGCTTCTGCTCGGCGTCGTAGCGCATTTCCACATAGCCAGTGGTGGGGACGTCTTTGCGGAAGGGGTGGCCGATAAAGCCGTAGTCTGTCAGGATGCGGCGCAGGTCGTCATGGCCTTCAAACACCACGCCAAAAAGGTCAAAAGCCTCGCGCTCAAACCAGTTGGCCGAATTCCAGATGTCGTTGATGGAGTCGAGTACCGGCATATCGTCATCGGTGGCAAAGACCTCCAGGCGCACGCGCTGGTTCAGGCTGACCGACAACAAATGCACCACGATGCAGTAACGCGGGCCTTCGTAGCGGCCGTCGCCGTAGGTGGAGTAGTCCACGGCGCACAAGTCCATCATTTGCTCGAACTGGCAGCCCGCGCTGTCGCGTAGCAAAAGCGCCGCCGCGTGGTAGTCCTGCGCGGACACCAACACCTTGACTTCACCCAGATCTACCGAAATGCGTTTGACTTTGTCGCCCAGCACCTGTGCAATCGCAGCCTGGGTATCTTCAGGACGAACAGAATAAGAAGTCATGGATGTGATCAGGCGCGCGCGATGGTTTCGGTGCGGCGAATTTTTTGTTGTAGTTGCAAAATGCCGTAGAGCAGCGCTTCGGCCGTGGGCGGACAACCGGGTACATAGACATCGACCGGCACGATGCGGTCGCAGCCGCGCACCACCGAGTAGCTATAGTGGTAATAGCCACCGCCGTTGGCGCAGGAGCCCATAGAAAGCACCCAGCGCGGCTCGGACATCTGGTCATAGACTTTGCGCAGCGCCGGGGCCATCTTGTTGCACAGCGTACCGGCCACAATCATGAGATCGGACTGGCGCGGGCTGGCCCGAAACACTTCCGAGCCAAAGCGGCTGATGTCATAACGCGCCGCAGCCGCATGCATCATTTCCACCGCACAACAGGCCAAACCGAAAGTCATGGGCCAGATGGAGCCGGTCTTGGCCCAGTTCACCACTGCGTCGTAGCTGGTGGTGGCAAAGCCTTCTTTGAATACGCCTTCAATCATGGTGTCACTCCCAGTCAAGGGCTCCTTTTTTCCATTCGTAGACAAAGCCCACAACCAGAATGCCTAAAAACACCATGACCGACCAGAACCCTAGGGGTCCGATTTCTTTGAGTGAAACCGCCCAAGGAAACAGAAAGGCGATTTCCAGGTCAAACAAGATGAACAAGATGGCGACCAGGTAGTAACGCACATCGAACTTCATGCGGGCATCTTCAAAGGCTTCGAAGCCGCATTCGTAAGGGGAGTTTTTGGCCTGATCCGGCCGGTTGGGGCCGAGGATATATCCCAGCACCTGGGGGATGATGCCGATAGCAACACCGACCAGAATGAACAGCAAAACAGGGAGGTATTGGTCCAGATTCATAGCTATCTCGGCATCGTAACGATAAGTCTGATTGTTTGCATCACCCTTACAGGAACGCAGTGCTCTCTTGCTATGGTGCCGTCGGCGAGACTCGAACTCGCACAGCTTTCGCCACTACCACCTCAAGATAGCGTGTCTACCAATTTCACCACGACGGCGGCATTTTTTTCACAACAAGGCCATGAACATCTGCGCTGCTCTAAAGGCCCTGGTCAGCATACGAGTTTACCCTGATTTAGAAAGGCTTCCCGAGGGACTATCGACTATTTCGGTGGGCTCAATTCGCTGGGATTTGGGCTGCGCCCGAAGCCGCAGGCGCGGGCGCCGCGGCACTGGCTGGCGCCGCGGGAGCCGCTACGCTGGCAGCCTCTAGGACGCTACCGCTGCTGGTCGGGCGCAGGTTGCCGAAGTACGCCAGCGCCAACGTGGCGGTAAAAAACACCGTGGCCAACACCGCCGTGGTACGCGACAAAAAGTTGGCGCTGCCACTGGCGCCAAACAAGCTGCCCGAACCGCCGCTGCCAAAGGCCGCACCCATATCGGCCCCTTTGCCGTGCTGGATCAGGATCAAACCGATCATCGCAATCGCCGAAATCATCTGCACTGTCAGGATGATCGTAACCAAATAACTCATCTTCTACTCCTGGAAAAAAACTGCTTAGACCGCTTTAGAGCGCGGCCCGGATAATGGATAAAAAATCTGCCGCCTTGAGAGAAGCCCCGCCAATTAGGCCACCGTCAATATCGGGCTGGGCCAGCAAAGATGCGGCGTTGCCTGCATTCATGCTGCCGCCGTAGAGTATTCGGACCCGGTCCGCACTCGCACTGGCCGCTTGCAATTGCTGGCGCAATACGTGGTGCACCGCTTGGGCTTGTTCAGGACTGGCGGTTTTACCGGTGCCAATCGCCCAGACCGGCTCGTAAGCCAGCACAATTTCGCTGATGCAGTGGCCGTTGACATGCACCACCGCTGCCAGCTGGCGCTTGATCACGGCTTCGGTATCACCCGCTTCACGCTCGGCCAAAGTCTCGCCAACGCATACAATAGGCGTGATACCTGCGGCCAAGGCGCGCTGCGCCTTGGTGGCCACGACAGCATCGCTTTCCTGGTGGTACTGGCGGCGCTCGGAATGGCCCACCAGACAGTAGCGCACCCCAAAATCTTTGAGCATGACCGCTGAGCTTTCACCGGTAAAAGCGCCGCTTTCTTGGGCCGACACATCTTGGGCGCCCAGTGCCAAGGCGCTGCCTTGGGTCAGCGACTGCAATTGCGCCAAATAGGGCGCGGGCACGCAGACCGCCACATCACAAGCCCAGTCCTGATCGCCGTCGGCCAGCAAAGCCTGCACCAGCGCCGCATTGGCCGCCCGCGAGCCATTCATCTTCCAATTACCAGCGACCAGCTTTTTCATACGCTGCTCCACTGCAACACAATTTTGCCGATGTGTTGGCTCGCTTCCATCTCGGCGTGCGCTTGCGCCGCCTGCGACGCCGGATAAGCCGCATGCAGCACCGACTTGATAGCACCGCTTTCTAGCAAGGGCCAGATATGGCGCTGCAAGGACTGGGCGATAGCGGCCTTAAAGGCCACAGGCCGGATGCGCAAAGTAGAGCCTGTAATCGTCAAGCGCTTGCGCAACACGAGACCGGCATTGAACTCCGCCTTCACTCCGCCCTGCACCGCAATAAATACCAAGCGGCCATCTTCAGCCAGGCAATTGACTTCCTTAGCCACATAGGCACCAGCCACCATATCGAGCACCACGTCCACACCCCTTTTGTTGGTGATACGGGCCACTTCAGCCTCAAAGTCCTGGGTTTTGTAATTGATGGCGTGGTCCGCGCCCAAAGCCAAGCAGGCTTTGCATTTTTCGTCGTTACC
>CAMCJY010000278.1 GCA_945875225.1 Comamonas sp. lk
CAGACTTGATGGTGGCTGCAGGTTTTAGCTACCAAGTCATTACCGCGCACAACGGTTGCTTGCAATTGGAAGTAAACGTGCACGGCAAGATGGCGCATGCCGCTATTCCTGATAGCGGCGTGGATGCACTGCAAGCGGCGGTACAGTTATTGACAGCCTTGTTTGCGCAAAACGCCGTCTTGAAAAATGTCCGCTCCGAGGTGGTCGGTATCACGCATCCTTATTTGAACGTGGGCATGATCGAAGGCGGCACCAATACCAATGTGGTGCCGGGCCGCGTTAGCTTCAAACTCGATAGGCGCATGATCCCGGAAGAAAACCCCGAGCAAGTGGAAGCGGATTTGCGCACCCTCATCGCGCAGACGGCGGCGCAGTGCCCTGGCGTCCAGGTGGACGTCAAACGCATCCTTTTGGCGCGCGCCATGCGTCCGCTGCCCGGCAACGGGCCCTTGGTGCAGGCCTTGCAAAGCCATGCGCAAGCAGTATTTGGCGAGGCGGTACCCGCTTTGGGCACGCCGCTGTACACCGATGTGCGTTTGTTCAGCGAAGCGGGCATTCCCGGCGTCATTTATGGTGCCGGGCCGCGCACCGTGCTCGAATCAAATGCTAAGCGCGCGGACGAACACATCGTGCTTGAAGATTTGCGTCGCGCCACCCAAGTCATGGCGCGCAGCTTGGTGGATCTGCTGGCTTAGCGCAAGTCCATATTTTTTTATCGTTCCCGGTCAAAGCCTGAAGCCTGCGACCGCCAGTTTCCAAGTGGTGTGCGCTAGCGCTGCATCCTGCGTCAGCGCCTTGCCCTGCAACAAAATTGCAACAAACCTCACGCAGACACGCCAGGTCTTTTACCTAGCCCCTGGTTTTCTGTAACCTTTTTACTAAATTTTATCTATTGAACTGTTTAATGTGTGATTTACATTAAATTTGCGAATATCATGCCGCCATTCGCTAGATCGCAAGCAAGAATGACAAATTCTTGCGCTTTGTCAACGCTAAAGAAGGGCAGATATGGACGCATCGACAGAACAAGACCGCTCGCTGGAACCCAAAGACCTGACCGGTGGAGACTATGGTTTTATGGCTTTGATTGTCGTGGTGCTGATTGCGGTCACCATACTGGGCGTTATGAGTTTCCGGGAGGCCAATAAAACCGAAGGCACCAAACGTAATGGCGAGCAATGGGCTGCCTGGTTCACCAAGGCCAGCGAAACCCGTTTTGCGCCGGGCTATGCCATTGCAGCCTGCGCTGGCGGCGCAAAGCCTGCTGCTGCACCCGCGGCTGCGCCCGCGGGCGAGGACGCCAAGCCCGCGGATGCGCCTGCCGCTGAGGCCGCAGCAGCCCCCGCAGCCGGCACCTGGGGCGCCTGCCTGGCGCACCTGATGAGCGCTACCGAGTTCAAGGACATGGTGAACCCCTTCACCGGCAAAGCGCCCAACTTTATAGCTGGATGTGATCCGACAGACCGCAGCCACGTGGGCTCTATCGTGCTAGAAAAAAGCACCGCCAACCCACCAGGGTCAGCGGTGGCAACGGTGACGTCCCAACTCGTGGATGCTGATTTGATTGCTGAAAAACTGGCTCTCAAAATCAGCGTGTGTGACAAGGGCTCTTACGCGGTCAAGGTCGCGGAAATTGAATTCTGAGGTGCATCATGGAAGAGCGCAAAATCATATCGATTAAAGACCTGGATGTCAGGGAGTTGCTGGACATAGACAAGCCGGCGGATATTCCGCGCGACTTGCCGTTTCGTAAATGGCTGTACTCCTGGATGCTGGACACAACCATTGCGGGCAACTTTCAGCGCAGTTTTGATAAATGGATTGGCCTGCTGATTATTGCCAATCTGTTTAGCCTGATATTCGAAACCGTTCCCGGCATCTACGAGCCGTATAAGGCTTGGTTCGAATTTTTCGATCTGTTCTCGATTGCCATCTTCACGGTGGAGTACCTGCTGCGCTTTTATTTGTCCGCCGAAGATGCGGCATTTAAGGGCAAAGTCAGTTCCCGTTTGGCCTATGTGCTCAGCCCCTTTGCCATCATTGATGCGCTGGCCATCGTGCCTTTCTACCTGGTGCGCATATTTGGTTTGTCGATTGACCTGCATGTGCTCAAGGCGCTGCGGGTTTTGCGACTTCTGAAAATTTTCCGTATTGTTATCCCGGCCTACCAAGAATTTGCCGCTGCCAATCGGGGCCGCACCTTCCGGCAAAAAGTGCATGCCTTGATTTTCGATAGCCCCAATGGCGGGCGCCTCCACGAGATGTTCCAACTCTTCATCGCCGGGTGGGTGTTGATTTCGGTGTTCTCGGTTATCTTTGAGTCGGTACACGGCCTTTCCTATTTGCTCAATATCGAGTTTGTAATTCTTGATTCGGTGGCCGTCGCAATATTCACAATTGAGTACTGCATGCGCATGTATTCCTGCGTGGAAGAACCTGGCTATAAGGGTGCCGTGATGGGTCGCTGGCGTCAGTTCAAGTCCCCATCGACGGTCATCGACTTCCTGGCGATTCTTCCTTTCTTCTTGGAAGTTTTCTTGGCCCATCTGCTGGACTTGCGGTTCTTGCGGGTCTTTCGCCTGACGCGTTTACTCAAACTCACGCGTGGCAATGACGCTACCGCCACCTTGGTCAAAGTCGTCTCGCGCGAGTGGCCGGTGATCGCTGCTGCCGGATTCATCATGATTTTGCTGGTGGTGCTGACTGCGTCGCTGGGCTATTTGTTTGAATACGAAGCGCAGCCAGACAAGTTTGAAAACATACCCACCTCGATTTACTGGGCGGTGATTACCTTGGCCTCGGTGGGCTATGGCGATATTTCGCCCGTTACCGGGCCGGGCCGGGCCATGACGATTGTGCTGGCCTTCATTGGTATTGGTATCTTCGCGATTCCTGCCGCTTTGCTGTCATCGGCCTTTAGCGATGAGTTGCATAAAGAGCGTGAAGAACTGAAGACTAACCTGTACAAGATCATGAAGGACGGCGTGATCGACGCCAAGGAAGTCCTAATCATTCGTAGCGAAGCGAAGCGTATGCACTTAGGCGTGGAAGAGGTGAACGCACTGATCAATCTGATACAGCATGAATTGGACAAAGAGGCTGATCTTAAAAGCCTGCCGATTAGCACCATCGCGCAAAGACCTGAGCTGGCGGTGGAGCATTACAAGTCACTCATGAGCGACATCCGCAGCTTAGCCTTGCTCACCGATGAGGCGGCGTTTGATGCAACCGTCAAAGCCCGAGACAGTTTGACCGCAACCGACAT
>CAMCJY010000279.1 GCA_945875225.1 Comamonas sp. lk
TGACAACAGGCGCACCAAAGTCCACACCCAGGTCGGTCATGTGGCTGACTTCGTCCATCACGGCCGCTACATGCAAGAGCGCTTTGGACGGGATGCAGCCCACGTTCAGACAGACGCCGCCCAGGCTCGCGTAGCGCTCGACCAAAATGACTTTAAGGCCCAAGTCTGCGGCGCGGAACGCGGCGGAATAGCCGCCAGGGCCTGCGCCCAGAACTAGCAGGTCGCATTCCATATCGACCGTGCCGACGTAGCTGGACGCGGGAATGGATTGCTTCGCTTCGCTCGCAATGACGGGAGTGGCGGGCGCAACGGATGTGCTAGCGGGTGCGGAGGCAGCGGGTGGGGTGGTAGCAGCCACCATGGGGGTAGGTGCAGTGGCGGCAGATGCACTATCGGCATTCGCTGAAGCGGGTGCTGTCGCAGCGCTCTCGCCTTCTAGCACCAACACCACCGAGTTTTGTTTGACCTTGTCGCCCAGAAGCACTTTCAGTTCCTGCACCACGCCGCCGTGGCTACAAGGAATTTCCATAGAGGCTTTGTCAGACTCCACGGTAATCAGGCTTTGCTCAGGCGTCACGGTATCGCCGGGCTTAACCAGTATTTCGATGACGGTAACTTCGTCAAAGTCGCCAATGTCGGGGACGAGGATTTGGATGTGTGCCATGGCCGACCCTTACAAAAGCACGCGACGGAAGTCGCCGAGGATTTGGCCCAGATAGGCATTAAAGCGCGCTGCAGAGGCGCCGTCGATGACGCGGTGGTCCCAGGTCAGCGACAAGGGCAGCATCAAACGCGGCACAAACTCTTTGCCGTTCCAAACAGGCTCCATCTGGCTTTTGCACACACCCAAGATGGCCACTTCAGGCGCGTTGATGATGGGCGTGAAATAGCGCCCGCCAATGCCGCCCAGGCTGGAAATAGTAAAAGTGGCGCCGCTCATTTCGGCAGGGCTTAACTTACCTTCGCGGGCCTTCTTCGCCAGCTCGCCCATTTCCTGGCTGATTTGCAGCACGCCTTTTTGGTCCGCGTCTTTGAGCACAGGCACCATCAAGCCATTGGGCGTGTCAGCGGCAAAGCCGATGTGCCAATAGTTTTTATACACCAGCGCATCGCCATCGAGGCTGCTGTTGAAGTCGGGGAACTTCTTGAGCGCCGATACGCAGGCCTTGATCAGGAAAGCCAGCATGGTGACCTTAACGCTTGCGTTAATTCCAGCTTTTGCCGACTTTTCGTTTTCCAGGTTGGTCAGCACGCGGAAGGCTTCCAGTTCAGTGATATCGGCATCGTCATGGTTGGTGACGGCCGGAATCATGATGGCATTGCGCAGCAAATTGGCGCCGCTAATCTTCTTGATGCGGCCCATCTCTTTGCGTTCGATGGGGCCGAACTTGGCGAAGTCGACTTTCGGCCAGGGAATGAGCCCCAGGGCTGCGCCGTCGCCACCCGAAGCCACCGGAGCCTTGGCGGTCTGGGCTTGGGTCTGGATTGCGCCAGCCATGACAGCTTTGGTAAAGGCGTGTACATCGTCTTGCGTAATGCGGCCTTTGAGACCGCTGCCTTTGACTTCACCAATCGGTACGCCCAACTCGCGCGCAAACTTGCGCACCGAGGGGGATGCATGCGGCAGGCCAGGCGCCGGAGTGCCGGGCACATGCGCGGGGGCGGCAGGCGCTGCGGGCACCACAGCCACGGGCGCAGGTGTAGGAGCACTGGCGGCAGCTACAACAGGTGCGGCGGGCGCAGCCGACACGGGTGCCGGCGCGGGCGCGGGGACTGATGCAGCTGTGACAGGCGCTGGCGGTGTAGCAGCCGCCGCACCTGCAGTCACTTCCAACATGACGACCGCCGAGCCTTGCTTGAC
This sequence comes from Comamonas sp. lk, assembly GCA_945875225.1. GTDB lineage: Bacteria > Pseudomonadota > Gammaproteobacteria > Burkholderiales > Burkholderiaceae_C > Allorhodoferax. Next base: position 1,862 of record CAMCJY010000279.1, read on the forward strand.
CTTATCGCCCAAAGCGACCTTGATCGCGGTGACCACGCCAGCGGCTGCCGATGGAATTTCCATCGAGGCCTTGTCGCTTTCCACGGTGATCAGGCTTTGCTCGGCCTTGATGGTGTCGCCGACCTTGACCAGCAACTCAATAACCGTCACCTCGTCAAAGTCGCCAATGTCGGGGACCTGGATTTCAATATTTGCCATGGTGTGTCTCCCGGGTGTTTACGCGTGCAGCGGGTTGATCTTGTCGGCTTTGATGCCGTACTTGGCAATCGCCTGCGCCACGGTGTCGGCAGTGACAGCACCCTCTTCCTGCAAAGCCTTCAAGGCGGCCAGCACGACGTAATGGCGGTTTACCTCAAAGTGCTCGCGCAGCTTGCTGCGGAAATCGCTGCGGCCAAATCCATCCGTACCCAATACTTTGTAAACACGCCCTTTGGGGATGAAGGGGCGGATTTGCTCGGCATAGGCCTTCATATAGTCGGTTGCAGCGACCACCGGGCCGCTGTGGCCTTCGAGTTGCTGGCTGACAAAAGGCACGCGCGCGGTTTGCAGCGGGTGCAACATATTGAAGCGCTCGCAGTCCTGGCCTTCGCGGGTCAGTTCGTTAAAGCTGGGGCAGCTCCATACGTCGGCCTGCACGCCCCAGTCCTGCGCCAACAGCGCTTGCGCTGCAATCGACTCGCGCAAGATGGTGCCCGAACCCAGTAACTGCACACGCGAAGCGCCTTTGTTGGCCTTGGTTTCGCTAGCGCCGGGTTTGCATAAATACATGCCTTTGATGATTTGGGCTTCGGTGCCCGCCGTCAGGCCGGGCATGGCGTAATTTTCGTTCAGCAAGGTGATGTAGTAAAAAACATTGTCTTGCTTTTCCACCATGCGCTGTAAGCCGTGGTGCATGATGACCGCTACTTCATGCGCAAAAGTGGGGTCGTAGCTCAGGCAGTTGGGAATAGTGCCGGCCAGGATATGGCTGTGGCCGTCTTCGTGCTGCAAGCCTTCGCCGTTGAGCGTGGTGCGCCCCGATGTGCCCCCCAGCAAAAAGCCGCGTGCCTGCATATCGCCCGCCGCCCAGGCCAGATCGCCAATACGCTGAAAGCCGAACATCGAGTAATACACATAGAAGGGAATCATGATGCGGTTGCTGGTGCTGTAGCTGGTCGCTGCCGCAATCCAGCTGCTCATGCCGCCCGCTTCGTTAATGCCTTCTTGCAGAATCTGGCCTTGCTTGTCTTCTTTGTAGTACATCACCTGGTCTTTATCAACCGGGGTGTATAGCTGGCCGTCCGGGTTGTAAATACCGATCTGGCGAAACAAGCCTTCCATACCAAAAGTGCGCGCCTCGTCCACCAAAATAGGCACCACACGCGGGCCTATGGCTTTATCGCGCAAGAGCG
>CAMCJY010000280.1 GCA_945875225.1 Comamonas sp. lk
TGCTCTCGCGATCGCCAGCCGCTGGCGCTCGCCGCCCGACAACAGGCTTGCGTTATGGCCTACAACGGTATCCATTCCTTGTGGCAGTTCGGATACTCTTTGCGCGAGGTTGGCTGCCTGCAGTGCTTGCAGCGCCCGCTCCCGGTCAACAGGAAGACCTAAGGTGATATTGCTGAGCACGGTATCGTTAAACATGATGACGCTTTGCCCGACCAGCGCAAATTGGCTGCGTAAATTGGCCAAATCCCATTGATCTACCTCAACGCCGTCTAGCTCCACGCTGCCCGCGCTCGGATCTACAAATCGGGGTAATAAGTTGACCAAGGTGGTTTTGCCAGAGCCCGATAGGCCGACGAGGGCTATGAATTGGCCAGGCCGGATATGAAGGCTGAGCTTATCCACCGCTGCTTCTCCCGCCCCCGGGTAGCGAACACTGACGCCTCGGTACCGGATATCCCCAGTAGCTCGGTTGAGCGCGAAAGCGCCACCCGTTTCAGGCGCCACATTTTCAATCAGGTCGATTGCACGTTCGGCGGCAACAAGACCGCGTGTAATGGCACTCGAAATATCGGATAAATGCTTGATTGGTGCGATCATCATGAGCATTGCGGTCACAAATCCAACAAATCCACCGGCAGATAATTGATTGGACTGGCTTTGATAAATTGCGATACTGATTACTGCCGATAAGGCAATGGAGGCAAAAAAATTCGTAACCGGCGCAACGGCAGACCCAGCAATGGCCGATTTCATGGCTAGACGGCGCAAATCAACATTCAAAAATTCAAACCGCGCTTGCTGATGCTTCTCAGCGTTTTGCACACGAATTTCTTTATGGGCCAGCACGCTCTCTTCGACTACATAAGCGAGCTGGTCTACCGTCTTTTGTTGGGCTTTTGTCAGGTGGTATACCCGTTTAGAAATCACTCGCATGCTGATGGCGACGACCGGGAAAATTGCCAACACAATAATTGAAAGCTGCCAGTTGGTGTAGAGCAAAAAACAGGTCAACGCCACTAGCGTCAAACTGTCTTTGACCAAGGTAGTCACAGATTGCAAAAGTACGACTGCGCCATTGGTTGCCTCGTACACCACGGTGTTTGCCAAACTGGTGGCAGCTTGATCACGGAACAGCCCGACCTCGGAATAGCAAATACTTGCAAACATTTTGGTTCGCAATTGCTGTAAATTGGTTTGCGTAATTTTTGCAACGGCGATATCGCTCAGGTAAGAGGCCGATGATCGAAGCATAAATAGTCCGATTAAGGCGACAGGTACCATCCATAAAGGAAGTGTGTTGGAGGTAAACCCCTGGTCCAGCAATGGCCTAAGTAATGCGGGGATGGTCGGCTCCAGTGCCGCCCCGACTATGACCGACAGTGCAAGCGCAGCCCAGGCGTAGTAAGGCTTGGTGAAATACCGGCCCACACGCTTGAGGCGCTCACGCATATTCAAAGATTTTTGCATCGTTGGTAAGTTCATGGTGGCAAGCTGGCGGCACTTTGGGTCTGGCGTTTAGCCGCCGCCAAACTCAACAAAATACCTATTCCAACGCAGAAGAAATCACCATTTCCGATGCCGTAAATCGTGGAATTGAACATGCTGGCAACCAGTAGGCTCAACAACAATGCATACAAACTCCATGCATCTTGCTGTGGCAAATAGCTTGAGTTTTTAACCACGTAAATCAGTGTAAAAATCAAACACAGCAATCCAATCGTTCCACCTTCCACGGCCCAAAGCAAAAAAAGTTGATGCGGGTCACGTGAGCCATGGTTTGGTTCAACCGTGGGGTTGGGATGTTTCGCCAATTGATTGAGAAATTCACGATTCCAACTTCCGGCACCATGTCCCAAGATAGGACTTTCTGCGTAGGACTGTAAGGACGATTTCCAGTACTGAAGGCGCAAACCCGAAGAGCTGGCCGCGTTCGCATTCTGACTAAAGCTGGATATTTCTGTATAAACGGACATCAGGCGCTGCTTGAAATTGGGTGCGCTAAACCACAGTAATGCGCCTACCAAAAATGGTGCGAACAAGGCTAGCCAGCGCATTCTTTTGGGTAGGGCTTGGAACACAATTAATGCGCTCAATGCGAGCAGCACCATATGGCCACTTCGACCCGGTAAAAATGCGGCGCTTAAGGTAGCGCAGCTGATTGCAATAGCGATGGCTAACCAGCGCCCCTTCGGTCCGAAGATCCAATCTCTTTGAAACCATAAAAGCCCAGCGCTGGTTGCTTGCACGATGCTCTCTTCCAGGTAGCTGCCATAGGACGCAAAGGTGGTTTGCGAATCTGTTCCGGATATCCAAGGGGGCGTGTAGCCGGCGATCAACAACCATGAGCTAAATCCGACAAAAATTTGGGTACCGATGAAAATGTGCAGTACTTGCCGTCCCTGTGCAGGATCACGCAAAAGGTAAAACACCAAGGGGATTGTGAGTAAGCGTGCGTGGTTGATCCAAGAAAACCAAGTGCGCTCGGTGTCTGCTGACGACCACCAGGTGCTCAACGCCATGTAAAAACAGGCCAGCAGAATGCTTACGGTAATAGGCCTGTGCAGCGACCAGGTTTCACTGTTCCCGTGGGTTTTGTTGGGCTTTAAAAGCACAAACAATGCCCACAGCATCAAGACCAATCTTCCCAAGGCGGCGACGGCAGTTCCCAGACTGGGAGAAAGTGCGACAAAAAACATCAGCCCAAGTTGCCAAGGACGCAAGGGGATAGCTGCTGCGGGCAGGGTCATTGGGAGCGCCCATCGTTAGTGGCCCGAACCTTGATGGGCGCCTTTGGCGCGTCACTAGCGATTTGCGCTATTTTTTCACCCTCTGGACTCATCCAGTGGGCCCCCTGTTGCATCTCATACGCCTTGGCATACCGGTAAAAAGTCTGTTCAAAGTAGGCAAAAGCGATCACAAAGCCGGCCCACCCATCCAATACGCCGCGTTTGAAAATATAGTGCTTGATAAATGCCCAAAGGCCATGTACCAGCGCCGTCCCCATGCTGATTTTTTTATGGACTACCTTTTCCGCCCCGAGGGTGGAATAGCGGTTGGCCTTGTGCATCACCTCGCCCAAATGCTTAAAAGGGAATTGCCAGATAGCGTTTTTCAGGTGTCCGATGGGCTTGCTTGAAAAAACCTCAAAGCCTTCGTGCACCGGCTTTTGGTCGTAGCGCATGCTGCCTTTACGAAAGAGTTGGGGCTGGCGGTAGTTGGGGT
>CAMCJY010000281.1 GCA_945875225.1 Comamonas sp. lk
ATTGCCTGGATAAAAACTACGGTGGCATCTTTAGCGTGTGGGACCGTATGTTTGGCACCTATGCCGACGAGCGCGAGGACGAGCCCGTGGTCTATGGCGTGCGCAAGCCCCTGCAAAGCTGGAACCCGATCTGGGGCAATGTGCAACACTACACCCTGATGTGGCAGCAAATCCGCAGCACCCCAAGCTGGCGCAACAAGCTGATGTACGTATTCGCCGGACCGTCCTGGCTGCCGCCGGGCGCTGCCCCGGCACCGGAATTTGTGCCCGAAAAATTCGAACGCTTTGACACCCCTGCACCGCGCTGGATGCAGGGGCTAGGAGTGTTCACCTGCGGCCTGGGTTTGGCGGTCTTGTCGCACTTTTTGCTGATTCAAAAAAATCTGGCGCCCGGCACAGCGCTGAGCTATTCGGCAGCAGCCTTGTTGGCCTATTTGGTCATCGGCTGGTTGTGGCAGCGTCCACGCGTAATGGAAGCCTCGCATGCCTAGCTTGGCCTATACCGACGGCCTGCTGGCACTGATTTGCCTCTGGCTGCTGACCCGCGCCAGCCTGCCCATAGGCGTTCGCATTGCAGCAGGAACGCTGGGCCTGGCCGCGGTACTTGGCGTGCTGCGTTTTTCGGGCCTGTACCCGATCCCGCAATGGCACCAGTTTGTTTCCATGCTGGGCGCCTGCGCCGCCTTTCCGCTGCTGGCCGTGGCCGCCTTGTGGCCGGATGCTGCGGCGACGCGGCAGTTGAAGTTTGCCTCGATCTTTTTTATCGGCATGGCAGTGCTGGGTGTGCTGGCCGTGGGCGTGGCGCAAAAGCGGGTGCTGGTCGATGCGCTGACGGTGATCTCGGTGGTCGCGATGTTGATCAGCCTGGCACGCGGCGGGCGCTGGCCGACGGCGCTGACCACGGCGCTGATGCTGGCCGGTTTGCTCTTGTTTGCCACCAAAGCTACTGTGGTGCCCGGCTTGGTACCCGGCGACTTGCTGCACATTGGCATGGCCATTGGCTTGTTGGGCCTAGGTATGAGCGGCCTGTGGCAGGACGCAACAAACCTAGAGACGCAAGAGCCACAGCTTCACGGCGCCTAGCGCGATTCAGCGACGCGGATAAAACGCTCTGTGCTGGCACGCTGCCACCCAGTCAGCCCGACCACGGTACCGGCCCACGGCTTTTACGACAAGGCCATGCTGGTGCAAGACCTGCGCGCCGAGCTGATGCACGATCAGGATGCGTATTTCACCGGAGGCTACAGCTACCAAGAAGTGCCCGGCGCAGGCCACTTTTTGCACCGCGAGCAGTCCGCAGCCGTCAACCAGCTAATGCTGGACTGGCTGCGCTAAGGGCTAAGCCGCTTTCGCCAGCGGCACGGCAAAATGGTTTTCCATTTCGCGGCGTAGCTGATAGGCGCGGGTGCTGGTGTCTATGGCGACATCGTCCCAGCACAAAGACTGGCCCTGGCGTACCGGGCGCAGCAACTTAATGTTGTGCGCCAAGCCCAGCGGCAAGCCGCCCAGTTTGCGCGAGGTGTCTGCCGGTAGCAATTTGCCCCAGACGGTGTAACCGCCCTCGCCGTCCAATATTTCGCCCGCTTGCAAATCGCGCTTGGCAGTAGCCACCACATCGGCATTCCAGCCGGTAGCCACGCCCGTGGGCTCGCCGCGCAGGGCTACGCTGGCGACCGACATGCCTACTTCCAGACCGATCAAATGCCAACGCTTGTACAACGTGAAATAGCGGCCACTCGGGTCGGTGTGCGCGTTGTATTCTTCAAAGCAGTTTTTGATGTAGTCGGTCTCTGCCTCAACAGTCACCCACACGCCCATGCGGATGTCATAGGGAATTTTGCGGCCATTGGCCTCTAGCGACGAAATCACCTCGACCATGCCTTTGCGCTCGAGCACGCCGCCTTCTTGAATAGGCCGCGTCACAAAGGGGATGTCCTCCACACTGGCCGGTGGATAGAGCAAGCCATTCGATGGCACGCCCAGCCCGGTGGCGTTGGATACCGCGCTGCTTTCGATGGAGGGCTTGGAGCCATCCAAAAAACTATTGAACATTTTCGGATTGAGCCCGCCGCGCAAAGCCTGCTCGGGCGTGAGACCGTAATTGCCCCACACGGTATCGGGCGTGGACTGGTTGAAATGCGGCAGCCATTTGTGCCCTCGCCCCGCGGCCACCACAGGGAAACCGCAAGTGCGCGCCCAGTCCACCAAGTCGCAAATCAAGGCGGGCTGATCGCCAAAGGCCAATGAATACACCACCCCGGCTAAGGCTGCTTTGTGCGCCAGCAAAGGGCCGCAAAAGGCATCAGCTTCGACCGTGACGTTGACCACATGCTTGCCGTGGGCAAAGGCTTCCAGGCAATGGTCCACGGCGGCAATTGGGTGGCCGGTGCATTCGACGATCACGTCAATGGCCGGGTGAGAAACCAGCGCGCGCCAGTCTTCACCGATGTGGGTGGTGCCCGCCTGGATAGCAGCATCCAAGGACGCGGCCTGCATACGCTGCGCTTCCCAGCCAACACGGCTCAAGTTGGCCCGCGCGCCATCGGGCGACAGGTCGGCGATACCGACCAAATGCACGCCGGGTGTGCGCGGAATTTGCGCCAAATACATGGAGCCGAATTTGCCGGCGCCGATCAGGCCGACACGTATCGGGCGGCCCTCGGCCTGGCGTTGCTGAAGTTTGGCAAACAAACTCATGCGGCAGCTTTCTGCTCTTCAAAAGGCACGGTAGAGGTTTGTAACGCGCTGCCGGGCATGCCCTCTTTCCAAGGTAGATCGACGGGGTAGTCTTTGAGCAGGCAGTCGTCGGGCAGGCATTCGATGGGGGTGAAGTCGCGGTGCGCGATGTATTCGAGCCGCTTGTGGCGGCGAATATGGTTGCTCACCGCGCACAGGCTCAGGTACACGGCCACGCGGTTCCAGGGCGAGAGGTTGCTGGTGGAAGCGTGCACCAGGCAGCTGTGGAACAAAATCATGGAGCCCGCTGGGCCCTTGGGGCTGACGATGCCGCCGTTTTTGCCACCGGCGCGTTCCACCAGGGAGGTGATGAGTTCATTGTCCACGGTCCACAGCGGGTAGCTGGTGGTGGACAAGTCGTGCTTGGCCGCGACCACGCCGCGCTTGTGGCTGCCGGGGATGAACATCAAGGGGCCGTTGTGCTCGTTCACATCGTCCAGAAAAATCGCGACATTCATGGCGCGTTCGGTGGGCATCATGTC
>CAMCJY010000282.1 GCA_945875225.1 Comamonas sp. lk
CACCGCGCGCCACCAGCAGGCCTTCGCTGGCGTTGCAAGGGCTGTATTTTTGCGTCTTGGCATTGTCTGCGACAGTGACCGCCATGGCCATGTCGCACGGGTCATCCACATAGGTGTGGCAATTGCCGTCCAGGTGTTTGATGACCGGCACTTTGGCCTCGCGGCTGATGCGCTCGATCAGGCTTTTGCCACCGCGCGGAATGATCACATCCACAAACTGCGGCATGGCAATCAACTCACCCACCACCGCACGGTCCGTGGTTTGCACCAACTGCACCGCGTCCGTGGGCAGACCCGCTTGCGCCAGCGCTTTTGCCACCAGCAAGGCCAGTGCTTTATTCGAGTCGATGGCTTCTGAGCCACCGCGCAAAATGCAGGCATTACCGCTTTTGATAGACAGGCTAGCGGCCTCAATGGTGACATTGGGCCGGCTCTCAAAAATCATGCCGAAGACGCCAATGGGTACGCGCATCTGCCCCACGCGGATGCCGCTGGGCTGCTGGCGCAGGCCGGTGATTTCGCCAATGATTTCCGGCATGGCGGCCAATTGCTCGCAGCCTAGGGCGCAGGTTTCCAGCACTTTAGGCGTCAGGCGCAGGCGGTCCACCAAGGGTGCGGCCAGCCCGGCGGCAAGGGCGCGCTCCAGGTCTTTGGCGTTGTCGACTTGCAATGTCTGTATGTTTTCGCGCAACAAGGCTGCCAGAGCCAGCAGCGCCCGGCTTTTGTCCGCCGCACTGGCACGCGCCATGGCGCCGGACGCCGCCTTGGCCTGCGCGCCCAACAGGCGGGTGGTTTCGATGGGGTTGGCAACAGAGGTATTCATGGCTGGATTTTCAAGGAAGCCCAAGTGTAGTTTCCGCCGCGCAAGCCCAGGCGCACCATGAAAAAATCAGGCGCTCGCATTTGCAGCACGCGACGCCGTAGCTTTAGGCGGCGCCGCCAAGCGGCACAAGTCCAGCGCCAGGCGGTGCAGCGCCTGCCAGCCGCTAATGGGCCAGTCGGGCTGTTTAAGCCCTTTGATGATGCCGTCGACCGTATGCGCTGCTTGCAGCAACTGCGCCAGTTGCAGCGCGCTAACGCGCGGCAGCACGCGCTCAAACAAGCGCTCTTTGTTGCCCCAGATGCGGTTCTCGCGCAAGGCCAGCGGCAGCGGGCGTCCCTGGGCCATCGCGTCTTTGACGCGCTTTAAAGCGCGAATGTCTTCGGCCAGGGTGTAGTGCACCAACACCTCGGCCTCGCCCTCGGCCTGCAAGCCTTCGAGCATGCGCTGCACCCGCAGCGGCTGCCCGGCCAGCACCGCTTCGCTCAGCTTGAACACGTCATAGCGCGCCACATTAAGCACCGCCGCCTCCACCTGCTCCCAGCTCAGCACGCCACCGCTTTGCACCGTGGACGCAAACAGCAAGGCGAGTTTTTGCACCTCTTGGTGCGCAGCGAGCAAATTGCCTTCGACGCGGTCGGCAAAAAATTGCAGCGTACGCTGCCCTTCTTCGCCCGCCGCCACCCGTAAGCCTTGTGCGCCCAGGCGCTGGGCAATCCAGGCCGGCAGGTCTTTGCGCTCCACCGGGTCCACTTGCAAGGTCACGCCGCAGTTTTCTAGAGCGCTAAACCAGGCGGCGGCTTTGGTGGCTTTGTCCAAGCGCGGCAGCAAGATGATGCTGAGCACCGCATCATTGCCTTGCGCTTGTGCGGCAATTTGTTGCAAGGCGAGGCTGCCTTCTTTGCCCGGCTTGCCGCTGGGGATACGAATTTCGATGATTTGTTTGTCCGCAAACAAACTCATACTGCCACCGGCGGCCAAGACCTCGCTCCAATCGAAATGCGCCCCCGAGACCATGTGTGCGCTACGCTCGGTAAAGCCTTGGGTGCGTGCGTAGGCGCGCAGCGCGTCCAGCGCCTCTTGTTGCAGCAGCGGCTCATCGCCGTGCAGGGTGTACAGGCTTTTGAGCCCACGCTCCAAATGCCGGCCCAGTTGCGAAGGCGCTAGTTGCATGGCGCACCAGCCTTAAGGCGCAAGAGATTTGATCGCCGCCAAGCGGCGCACGATTTGCTGCACCGCGTCGGTCTGCATATCGCGGTTGAGCATCACCTCTTCGGTTTCTTTGGAGAGCACCGTAGCCTCGTTAAAGCTCACGTTGCGTTCCAGGCGGATATCGGTCGGCTCGATCAATACCTTGCCTTTGGGCGTGCGCACCGAAAAGCGCACCGTCAGGCGCAATTCAAACTCGCGCACCAGACCCGCCGCGTTCACACCCACCACCACCTTTTGGCGCGATTCGCTGAGCACTTCGATAATCGCATCGGGTGGGCTGGCGCCCTCAGGTGTCTTCGCGGGGCGCACCCGGCTACCCAGCAAGCGAGACAACTCGGCAGCTACGCCACCGGAGCGCTCGGGTGTGACGGCGACCGTATCAAACACATAGTTAGGCGCACCGCGCAAAGCAAAACCGCAGCCCTGCAACAGCGCTGCAGTCAACGCCAGCGCCATCCAAGCGGCCAAAATACGACGTGTTGCTTGCGACATACGGTACACCGCGCCTAGAGCACCACGTTGACCAAACGGCCAGGCACGACCACTATCTTTTTCGGCACCGCGCCTTGGGCAAAACTTTGCACCGTCGCGTTGTGTAGCGCCAGGGCTTCAATCGCTTCACGCGATGCCGCAGATGGCACCAGCAAAGCGCCGCGCAATTTGCCATTGATTTGCAGCACCAGCGAAATTTCATCTTGCACCAAAGCGCTGGCGTCCACCGCAGGCCAGGCGGCGTCTAACAAATCGCCGGCCTGCTTGGCATAGCCCAGCTCGGCCCACAGCGCATGCGCCAGGTGCGGCGTGGCCGGGTACAGCACGCGCAACAAGAGCCCAAAGCCTTCGGCCAAGGCCACCAGGCCATCGGGGGTGTCCTGGCCCTTGAAGTCTTCCAGGGCATTGAGCATCTTCATGGTGCCCGAGACCACGGTGTTGTATTGCATACGCTGGTAGTCGTAGTCCACCTGCTTGAGCACGGTATGCATTTCCAAACGCAGCACCTTAGCCTCTTTCGAAAACGCCACCGCCGCCAAGCCACCATCAGCGACCAGCGCGGCGTGCGCGCCAGCCAAGTCCAGCGCCGACAACTTGGTGCCAAGATTCCAAATACGGCGCAAGAAGCGGTAACTGCCCTCCACCCCCGCGTCGTTCCATTCGAGCGTGGCCTCTGGCGGCGAGGTGAAC
>CAMCJY010000283.1 GCA_945875225.1 Comamonas sp. lk
TCTTGCAACAGGCGGTAAGCGCGCATCAGCATGCCCGGGGTGCAATAGCCGCATTGCAGGCCATGCTCTTTGTAAAAGCCGTCTTGCAGCGCATGCAGCACGCCGCCGCTGGCCAGGCCTTCGACGGTTTTGACTTCGCTGCCTTCGCACTGCACCGCCAGGTGCGTGCAGGACTTCACGGACTGGCCGTCGATGTCCACGGTGCAGGCACCACAGTGGCCGGTCTCGCAGCCGATGTGGGCGCCGGTCAGGTTCATTTTTTCACGCAGAAAGTGAACCAGCAGCGTACGCGGCTCGACCGCCTCTTCCACTTGTTTTCCATTGACGTGCAGGGATACGATTTTTTTGCTCATAGCGGTATTCTCCGGATCGGGTAAGGTTTAGGCGCAGCGGGCGGCAGCGGCGCGGATGGCACGTTTGCACATCTCACCGGCCATGGCGGTTTTGTATTCCACATCACCGCGCAGGTCTTCGGCTGGGTCGCAAATAGAGCGCACCGCAGCGGCTGCCAGGTTGATGGTGGCCTCGGTCAGGGGCTGGCCCACCAGCGCCGCTTCGGCGGCGCTAGCGCGCAGCGCGGTCGGCGCCACATTGGTCAGGCCAATGCTGGCGTGCGTTACTTTGCCTGCGGCCATGCGCAAGATGACGGCAGCGCCGGCAGTTGCCCAATCGCCGGTTTTGCGCTTGAGCTTTTGGTAGGCGTAGCCCGTGCCGGCGACAAAGGGCGCGACCAGGATGGCGGTCAGGATTTCGTCTTCGGCCAGCGCCGTCATATAAGTGCCGTGGAAAAAGTCCACTGCTTTGACCTGACGCGTGCCCTTGGGGCCCTGTAATTCAAAAGTGGCATCGAGCGCCATGGCGATGGCCGGGTGGTCATTACCCGGGTCGCCGTGGGCGATATCGCCGCCGATGGTGCCGCGGTTGCGCACTTGGGGGTCGGCGATCAGAAGCGCCGCTTCAGGCAGCAGCGGCAGGTGTTTTTGTAAGAGCGGCGAGGCGATCAGTTCGCTCTCGCTGGTCATGGCGCCGATGCGGATCACACCGCCGCTTTCGCTGATGCCGCGCAATTCGGGGATGCGGTTGATGTCGATCAGCGTGCCCGGCTGCGCAAAACGCAGCTTCATCATGGGCAGCAGGCTGTGGCCACCTGCGAGCAGCTTGGCGTCGTCGCCTAGGCTGGACAGCAGGGAAATGGCCTCCGCGATGGTGCGCGGGGCGTGGTAGTCAAATGCCGGTGGGATCACGTTGTCTCCTTCATTTCTAAGTAGCACGAAAAAACTATCACATCGCAATGTAGCGAGGCCTTGCGCATTTGCGCAGGGAAAACAATCAAGCGGTGCAATAGCCGCACGAAGTGCAGGCGCGTTGCACGAATCTGTCAGTGGCTGTTTTTCACTGGCACCGTATCCGTCAGGCCGAGCTGGTCGAGCAGCTTGCCCATGCTAGAACGCGCTACCGGAATTTCCACCGGCGTCGAACCCATCATGCGCAGCGACATGCGCCCGTCGTCGCGCACGATTTCGTCGACCTGCGCCAGGTTGACGATATAGCTGCGGTGCACGCGTAAAAACAGGTTCGGATCGAGGCGGCTTTCCAGGTCGCCGATGGTGATATTGCAAAACTGGCCGCCCTGCGCGGTATGTACCCAGGTGTAATGGCCTTCGGAGCGGATGAAGGACACACTGGGCACGTCCACCAGCATCACCCGGTTTTGTTTAATCGTGGGGATTTTGCGCAGCTGGCGTTTTTCGGTGACGTCAACGCCTTTACGCTTGGCGGTGCTGCTGCCTTCTTTGCTCACCACTTCGGTGATGTCATAAAACACCAGGGTGTAGCCAGTGGTGGCACCCTGCATATCGCCGATTTTGGAGACTTTGATCAGCAATACCCGCTCCGGGATATTGATCATCATGGCCATGGGCGGTGCATTGTTGACCGGACACTCGGCCTGGCCGAGTAAAAACTTCACCTTGGCCTTGGCCGCCTCCGGGTGGAAGTCGGTGACAATTTTGCCAAAGGGTAATTTGTCCTGCACCGGCAGCGCGCGGCGTGCATAGTCATTCATGCCCACCACATGCAAAGTATTGTCCAGGTGCACTACGCCCACATCAAAACGCTCTAATAGATACAACCATGAACTGGACGCGGCGACAGCGCTTTGATCGGTGGGGTAGGGGCAGCTTTTGGTCATGGCCTTTTACTTAACGGGTGCGTTCCAATAATGCCTAGGCGCTTCTCGTGCCGCCAAACGGAAATTCATGCAATGCAATCGCGCTTCGTTCACCAGTCTGCGCGAAGTCTTGCAGATCGCTACAGTGCGGTGGATGAACGCTCGGACGCAAACCATAGCCGACCGGCACATTTTGTGCACGGACAAGGGCACTTTTACAGACTCCTGTCCCGTGGGTCCTAGGGTTTACCCTTACGCGCGCAGCCACCCGTGCGGAGTTTTCGTATGAAGCCAGCGCCCCATTGGCTGGCACGCGGCGCCGGTTCGGCGGCGATCACGCCAGGTGTGTTGTTGCTTGCGGTTGGCGCCACTTTATGGGGTTTGGGCGTGCCCGGCGCCCTCCCTGGTCTGTCGCAAGCGACCGTCATATTGGTGTCGCTGGCGCTGGTGGCGGCGGGCTGCGCTGCATTGTCAATGGTGCGGCCTCAGCGCGCAGGCTTGTCGCCACCCTACATCATGTTGTCTTTGGGTTTTGGCGGCATGCTCATGGGCTTGCTGGTCGATGTGCTGCAAGCCGGCCCGGCCCGACTGGAGAGCTTGTGTAACCAGGCCGCGCCCCTGGATTTCTTTGACAGCCTGCAATTGCATATGGCGTTTTTGCCAGCTATGCATGCGGGTATGCTTACCGGTGGCCTACTGGCCATTCCCAGTCTGCGTCTCTTGCGCCAGCATTGCGGGCGCTATTTGTGTTCGGTGCTGACGCAAAACCTGCTCTGCTCGGGCTGGATGTTGCTGGGAATGACGGCTGGGGCTATATGGTTGGTACGTTGGCAAGTTGCCCTGGGCAACTCCAGCCTCACCGCCATGCTCGGCGGCATGTTTGTCGGAATGACCTGGGGCATGGTGGTGAGCGTGGCCTTGTACCGCGCTTTTTTCGCCTGGCGCCTGCGCGCGCAGCCCTGGGAGTAGTGCATGGAGAGTCTGGATTTACGGGTGCTCAGCGATGCACTCGATTGGCACCGCGTCGGCCA
>CAMCJY010000284.1 GCA_945875225.1 Comamonas sp. lk
GATCATGGCCAGCTAAGACCAAGGGAATGGCCTGCGCCTGGATGGCGGTAGGCGTTTCGTAGCCTTGCTCGCGCACGGCTTTGAGGATGGCAGGTGCCAGATTCAATTCATCGAAGTTCATACAGAAGCGTCCGAGGACGCATACATACCGGCCGTTCCGCACGGGCTCTGGTGTGCGGTCAGTCAAAGGCAGGCAGGTTCAAAAGGTGGGACGCCGACGTGTAGGGCAGTCCCCAGCATGGTGCTGGCGCTGCGGGCAACTGAAGCTCCGCAGACCGTAATATTGTCGCACGTTGCAAGCTCGAGACTTTTGCCGCCTCTGGCGCAGCAGGTCCGCGCCTAGCGCGCAGCGTCGATAATGCGCCCTTTCCCTTTTAGCCCAGACTGAAACCTACCCCAATGGCCCAATACGTTTTCTCCATGAACCGCGTCGGCAAGATCGTGCCGCCCAAGCGTCATATTCTTAAAGACATTTCGCTCAGCTTTTTCCCTGGCGCCAAGATCGGCGTGTTGGGCACCAACGGGTCGGGCAAGTCCACGCTGCTCAAAATCATGGCTGGCATTGACAAAGAGATCGAGGGCGAAGCCACCCCCATGGCCGGCCTGAATATCGGCTACCTGCCCCAAGAGCCGCAGCTGGACCCAACCCAAACCGTGCGCGAAAGCGTGGAAGCGGGTATGGGCAGGGTCATGTCCGCCAAGGCACGGCTGGAGGAGGTCTATACCGCCTACGGCGAAGAAAACGCCGACTTCGACGCACTGGCTGCCGAGCAGGCCGAGCTGGAAGCCATCATCGCCACCGCGGGCACCGACTCCGAGCACCAGCTCGAGATCGCCGCCGACGCGCTGCGCCTGCCTCCTTGGGATGCCAATATCGGCGTGCTCTCCGGCGGTGAAAAGCGCCGCGTGGCCTTGTGCCGTTTGCTGCTGTCCAAGCCCGACATGCTGCTGCTAGACGAGCCCACCAACCACTTAGACGCTGAGTCGGTGGACTGGCTGGAGCAGTTTTTGCAGCGTTACCCTGGCACCGTGGTTGCTATTACCCATGACCGCTACTTCCTAGATAACGCGGCCGAATGGATTTTGGAACTGGACCGTGGCTCGGGCATTCCCTACAAAGGCAATTACAGCGACTGGCTGAGCCAAAAGCAAGCGCGCCTAGAGGCCGAGCAAAAAGGCGAGGAAGCGCGTGCCAAGGCTTTGAAGAAAGAGCTGGAATGGTCACGCCAAAACCCCAAGGCCCGCCAAGCCAAGAGCAAAGCGCGCCTGGCGCGCTTTGAAGAACTGAGCGACTTCGAATACCAAAAGCGCAACGAGACCAACGAAATCTTCATCCCCGTGGCCGAGCGCCTGGGCCAGGAAGTGATCGAGTTTGTCAATGTGACCAAGTCTTTTGGCGACCGGGTGCTGATCGACAACCTGAGCTTCAAAGTGCCGCCCGGCGCTATCGTGGGCATCATCGGTCCGAACGGCGCGGGTAAATCGACACTGTTCAAAATGATTGCCGGACGCGAAAAAGCCGATTCGGGCGAGGTCAAGATCGGCCAAACCGTGAAGATGGCTTTTGTCGATCAGCACCGCGACGAATTGGCCAACGACAAAACCGTGTGGGAAGACGTCTCGGGCGGTTTGGATATTCTGAACGTCGGCAAATTCCAGATGGCCAGCCGCGCCTACTGTGGCCGCTTTAACTTCAACGGTGCCGACCAGCAAAAGAAAGTCGGCATGCTCTCGGGCGGTGAGCGTGGACGCTTGCACTTGGCCAAGACGCTGATTGCTGGCGGCAATGTGCTGATGCTGGACGAACCGTCGAACGACCTGGACGTAGAAACCCTGCGCGCCCTGGAAGACGCGCTATTGGAGTTTGCGGGCACGCTGATGGTCATCAGCCATGACCGTTGGTTTTTGGACCGTATTGCTACGCACATCCTGGCTTGCGAGGGCGACAGCCAATGGGTGTTCTACAGCGGTAACTACCAAGAGTACGAAGCCGACAAGAAAAAACGCCTGGGCGAAGAGGGTGCCAAGCCCAAGCGCATGCGTTACAAGGCGCTGAAATAATTTCCGGCTAAGCATTTAAAGGTTGGTAGACCGGGCGCCACCGCGTTGGCACTTTGTTTGCAAGGACTGCCATGACATCCATCTTCGACCAAGGCCTGGACAAAAACGCGGCCAATTTTGTGGCCTTGTCGCCCGTGAGTTTTGTGGAGCGCACCGCCGAAGTATTTGGCGACCTGCCAGCGGTGATTCACGGTCAGCGGCGCTACACCTGGGCGCAAACGCGCGAGCGCAGCGCGCGATTGGCAGCGGCCTTGCGCGCCAGCGGAGTAGTGCGTGGCAGCACGGTCAGCGCCATGCTGTCCAACACGCCCGAGATGGTGGAGGCGCATTACGCGGTGCCTGCGCTCAATGCCGTGCTCAACACTCTGAATACCCGCCTGGACCCTGCCTTGTTAGCATGGCAAATGAACCATTGCGAAGCCAGCGTTTTGCTGACTGACAGTGAATTTGGCAGTGTGATGCGCGAGGCCTTGCGCATACTGCGCGAGACCCATGGGCGCGACGTGCTGGTGGTCGATATCTGCGATAGCGAATGGACCGGTAGCAGCGAGCGCGTGGGCACTTTGGAATACGAAAGCTGGCTGGCCGCGCACGCGCCGCTGCCGGTGCTGTCTGGCCCACAAGACGAATGGGATGCGATTGCGGTGAGCTACACCTCGGGCACCACCGGCGACCCCAAGGGCGTGGTCACCCACCACCGGGGCGCTTACCTCAACGCCGTGTGCAATGCCAGCACCTGGACCATGCCGCAGTTCCCGATTTATTTGTGGACGCTGCCTATGTTTCATTGCAATGGCTGGTGCTTTCCCTGGACGGTGGCTATGCAAGCGGGCACGCATGTCTGCTTGCGCAAAGTAGAGGCCGCGCCGATGTTGTCGGCCATCCGCGAACACCATGTGGACCATTACTGCGCGGCGCCCATCGTCCACAACCTTTTGATCAACGCGCCTGCCGCCTTGCGCGAGGGCATCCGCCACGCGGTGCGGGGCATGGTGGCCGGTGCGGCGCCGCCTGCGGCCATGATCGAAGGCATGGCCCACATAGGCTTTGACATCACCCACGTCTATGGCCTGACCGAAGTCTATGGTCCGGCCTCGGTAGCGGCTAAGCGCACAGAGTGGGCAGTGCAAACCGCGTC
>CAMCJY010000285.1 GCA_945875225.1 Comamonas sp. lk
TCGGAGTGTCATTGAAAACCATTCAAAAATCCGCCAAATTAGCCAACGTCTGCTATGACATCCGCGGTCCCATCATGGACCGGGCTCGGCAGATGGAGGAAGATGGGCAAAAAATCATCAAGCTCAATATCGGCAATCTGGCGGTGTTCGGCTTTGATGCGCCAGAAGAAATCCAACAGGACATGATCCGCAATTTGCCAAACGCATCTGGCTACTCCGACAGCAAGGGCATTTTTTCGGCGCGCAAAGCGGTCATGCACGAAACCCAAAAACAGGGCATCAAGGGCGTGGCGCTCGATGATATTTACTTGGGTAATGGCGCCAGCGAACTGATTGTGATGGCGACCAATGGTCTGCTCGATGACGGCGATGAATTGTTATTGCCCGCCCCTGACTACCCGCTGTGGACAGCCGCTGCCAGTCTGTCCGGCGGCACCCCAGTGCATTACCGCTGCGACGAGGCCAAGGGCTGGATGCCAGATATCGCTGACATCCGCGCCAAAATCACGCCGCGCACCAAGGGAATTGTGGTTATCAACCCCAACAACCCGACCGGCGCGCTGTACTCTGACGCATTGCTGCTGGAGACAGTCGCGATTGCGCGTGAACATGGTTTAGTCTTGTTTGCCGATGAGGTGTACGACAAAGTTCTGTACGACGGGGTGCGCCACACAGCGATAGCCTCACTCAGCCAGGATGTGTTGACCCTTACCTTTAATTCACTGTCCAAAAGCTACCGCTCCTGCGGCTACCGGGCGGGCTGGTTGGCTTTGTCCGGCGACAAGCGCCACGCCAAGGACTATATCGAGGGGCTGAACATGCTCTCGAACATGCGCTTGTGCGCCAACGTGCCGGGCCAGTACGCGATTCAAACCGCACTGGGCGGCTACCAAAGCATTGACGACCTGGTATGCGAAGGCGGGCGCCTGCGCCGCCAGCGCGACTTGGCCTATGAGCTCATTACCGCAATTCCCGGTGTCAGCTGTGTCAAGCCGCGCGCCGCGCTGTACATGTTTCCGCGTCTGGATCCGGCGATGTACCCGATAGCAGACGACCAGCAATTTTTCCTCGATGTGTTGCAGGAGACGCGTGTGATGCTGGTGCAAGGAACGGGCTTTAACTGGGAAGCACCGGACCATTTCCGGATTGTTTTTTTACCGCACGAGGATGATTTGCGCGAGGCGATAGGGCGCTTGGAGCGGTTTTTAGAGCGGTATCGCATGAGTCACGCAGTCGCTTAGATTTTTTTGTTGTTCAAAGGTCATGATGAAGCCTATCAAGGTCGGTTTATTGGGGATTGGTACGGTTGGCGGAGGCACTTACCGTGTTTTGCTGCGCAACCAGCAAGAAATTATTCGTCGCGCCGGGCGTGGCATTGAAATAGGCATTGTTGCTGCCCGCGATCTGGAGCGCGCAAGGTCCTTAGTCAGCGAGACGGTGCAAGTAACTGCAGACCCTTTTGATGTCGTCAACAACCCGGACGTAGAGATTGTGGTGGAAGTGATTGGCGGCACCACCTTGGCTAAAGATCTCGTTTTGCGTGCCATTGCCAACCGCAAGCATGTAGTGACGGCCAATAAAGCTTTACTGGCCGAACATGGGAACGAAATTTTCTCTGCGGCCCAAAAAAATGGCGTGATGGTCGCGTTTGAAGGTGCGGTAGCCGTCAGCATTCCTATCATCAAAGCCCTGCGCGAGGGCTTATCGGGCAATCGGATTGAGTGGGTCGCCGGCATTATCAATGGCACGACCAATTTCATTTTGAGCGAAATGCGTGACAAAGGACTCGGCTTTGACGAAGCACTATTCCAAGCCCAAGCCTTAGGTTATGCCGAAGCGGACCCTAGTTTTGATATCGAAGGCTTTGATGCTGCGCACAAGGCAACCATTTTGGCTTCGGTCGCTTTTGGCATACCGATCCAATACCGTAAAGACCATGTGGAGGGCATCACCCGCTTGGCGGCCACCGACATCAGCTACGCCTTTCAAATGGGCTACAGGATTAAGTTGTTGGGCATTGCAAAGAAGACCGCACTGGGCGTTGAGTTACGCGTACACCCCACCTTGATACCTTCCAGGCGTTTATTGGCAAACGTAGAAGGCTCCATGAATGGGATCATGGTGAAAAGTGATGCCGCCGGTATCACCATGTACTACGGCGCCGGCGCGGGGGCCGAGCAGACCGGCAGCGCGGTCATCGCCGACCTCGTTGATGTGACGCGCTTGCACACGGCGGATGCCGCCCAGCGCGTACCGCATCTGGCTTTTCAACCCGATGCGATGAGCGACTTGCCCATTCTGCCCATGAGCCAAGTAGTGACCAGCTATTACCTGCGCTTACGGGTGGCCGACCAGGCCGGGGTGCTCGCCAAGGTGACGGGTATATTGGCCGAGGCCGACATAAGTATTGACGCTATGCTGCAGCGCGAAGCTGACGAAATTGATGGCGCTAGTGCCAGCCAAACCGACTTGATCATCCTGACGCATGACTGTCAGGAAGCGCGCATGGACGCCGCAGTGGCGCGCATGCAGGCGCTGCCTACCGTGCTACAAAACATCGTACGTATCCGTAAGGAAGAGTTAGCCTGATGCAATACATCTCCACGCGCGCAGCGCAGGGTCAGGCGCAGCCCAAACGCTTTTGCGAAATTTTGCTCGAAGGCCTGGCGCCTGATGGCGGTTTGTACCTGCCGACACACTATCCACAGGTCAGTAGCGAGGCCTTGATGCGTTGGCGCACCCTGCCTTATGCAGATCTGGCTTTTGAAATTTTGTCTCTTTATGTGGACGATATTGCAGAGGCTGATTTGCGCACTTTGTGTCGCAAAACTTATACCGCTAAGGTCTTTGGCACCGAAGCGATTGTGCCGCTCAAGCGCCTTGAAGAGGGGCTGTACCTGCAGGCGCTGTCCAACGGCCCGACGCTGGCTTTCAAAGACATGGCCATGCAATTGCTGGGCAATTTGTTTGAATACGAACTGGCGCGCCGTGGCGAAGAACTCAACATTTTCGGCGCCACCAGCGGCGATACGGGAAGCGCGGCAGAATATGCGATGCGCGGTAAAAAAGGCGTACGGGTGTTCATGACCAGCCCTGATGGGCGCATGAGTCCGTTTCAACAGGCGCAGATGTTCAGCTTGCTGGACGACAATATCCACAACATCGCCATCCGTGGCGTGTTTGACGATTGCCAAG
>CAMCJY010000286.1 GCA_945875225.1 Comamonas sp. lk
GCGGCGAGTTTGAAGTCCTGCGGGTCCAGTTGCGCCAGCAGTTCTCCCGCTTTTACATGTTGCCCCATCTCTACATAGCGGCGCAGCAATTTGCCGCCCACGCGAAAGCCCAAGCGTGACTCTACGCGCGAGCGCACCTCACCGGCATATTCAGCGCCCGACTGCATCGCGTCCAAGCCAACCGTCAAAACCTTTACCGCCCGCACTGGCTCCTCGGCGGGTGGGGGTTTGGAGCAAGCTTGCAATAAGACGCAAACCAATAAAACAAGCCGGGCGGGCCAAGAAAGGGGGAAATTCATGGTGGTGAGTGTCCCAGGGGAAGGGGAAAAACACATGCAGAGCGCTTTGCCCTTTAGACAAGGCGCACGCAATGGATAATTAATGACTGGCTGGTTGGTAAATTATACTGAGTCACCCTAGGTGGCAAGCAAAAAGCCTGCAAATGAGGGGTAGTTGGGGCTAGCGCGCAGGCAGATGGGTGCGCCGGTGCGGCCTGCTCGCTGCTGCCCAAGGCACAATCTGCGCCTATGCCACCCACTGCCGGACCCGACCCAGCGCCCATTGCGCACTACGAGAACTTCCCGGTCGCCTCTTGGCTCTGCCCGCGGCACTTACGGGCGCCGATTGCCGCGATTTACCACTTTGCCCGCACCGCCGACGATCTGGCGGACGAAGGACTGGCCAGCCCCGGACAAAGGCTGGCCGACCTGGCGGCTTACCGGCAGGCATTGCACCAAGCCGGCCAAGGCCCTATGCCCGCCCAAGCCAAAGAGGCCGATCGCTGGCCCCAGGTCTTTGGCCCCTTATCCCGCGCAATCGCCGAGTTTGCACTGCCCACGCATTTATTGCACGCGCTGCTGGACGCTTTTGAACACGATGTGCACATGACGCAGGACGGCCAGGATTACCCCGACATGGCGGCCCTGCTCGCCTATTGCACCAAGTCGGCCAACCCTGTGGGACGGCTGCTGCTGCATTTGTATGGCGTGCAAGACGCGCGATCGCTGCAACGCAGCGACGCGGTTTGCACCGCCTTGCAACTGATCAACTTCTGGCAAGACCCTAGCCTCGATTTAGCCAATGGTCGCAATTATTTTCCGCGCGACAGCTGTGCCAGCACCGGCTTTGATGCCCACGCTTTGATGCAGCAAGCCACTGCGCATCCGCACAGCCCCGTCGCAGGGTCGGGCTCAAGCGCCCATGCCATAGTGCGCCTGTGCGCTGCCGATGCCAGAGCGCGTATGGAACAGGGCCAGGCCCTGGTGCACCGGATACCGGGCCGCGCCGGTTGGGAACTGCGCCTGGTGGTTCAAGGGGGCTTGCGTGTGCTGGACAAGATCGAAGCCCTGGGCGGCGCGGTATTGCACACCCGTCCACGCTTGCACTGGTGGGACGCGCCGCGCATTGCCTGGCGCGCGCTCTGTATGTAAGTTGCCACTGCGCAGGTGGCTTTGCGCGGGCCCGCCCAAGGCCCTGCCGCTGCGCTCAGGCGACAATAGGGCATGACTCCCGCCCAGTATGTACAGGAAAAGGCGGCCGCCTCAGGCAGCAGCTTTTATTACGCCTTTTTGTTTTTGCCGCCACCACGGCGTGCGGCCATCACAGCCTTTTATGCGTTTTGCCGGGAAGTCGATGATGTGGTCGATGATGCGGTGGACCCAGGCGTCGCCGCTACCAAATTGGCGTGGTGGCTGAGCGAGGTGTCCAAGGCCTATAGCGGCCAACCGTCCCACCCGGTGATGAAGGCCTTGATGCCGCTGGCGCCGATTTACGGAATCACCCAAGAGCACTTGCACAGCGTCATTCGGGGGTGCCAGATGGATCTGGAGCAGACCCGCTACCTGGACTTCCCCAACCTACAACACTACTGCCATTTGGTGGCCGGCGTGGTGGGTGAGGTGGCAGCGCGGATATTTGGCCAAAGTGAGGCCCAAACCACGGTCTATGCCCATACCCTGGGCCAGGCACTGCAACTGACCAACATCATCCGGGATGTAGGCGAAGACGCCCAACGCGGAAGAATTTATATACCCGTCAATGAATTACAACGTTTTGACGTGAAAGCACACGAAGTATTAAAACGCGTCCCCTCAACCCGTTTTAGCGCCTTAATGGCCTTTCAGGCCGAACGCGCCCACGGCTTCTACGAGCAGGCACTGGGCCTGCTGCCACCACAGGACCGGCGCAACCAAAAGCCCGGCCTGATGATGGCCAGCATTTACCGGCGCCTGTTGCAGCAAATCGAACGCGAAGGCTTCCCGGTGCTGGAGCGTCGCGTGCGCTTAACGCCTATCCACAAATTCTGGCTGGCCTGGAAAGTCCAGGCCTTGGGCCGTCTATGAAGCGCTACCACGTCTGCGTGGTGGGCGCTGGCTGGAGCGGCTTGGCCGCCGCCATCCACGCGGTGCAGGCGGGGCACCGCGTAACCATCCTGGAGGCCAGCCGCTCACTAGGCGGGCGGGCCCGCACGCTACCGGCCAGTGCCGACGGCCTGCTGCCCGACGGCAGCTCCGCCACCCTGGACAACGGCCAACACATATTGCTAGGTGCCTACCGCGAAACCCTGGACCTGATGCGTACCGTGGGCGTGGACCCGGCGCAGACCTTGCTGCGCCTGCCCCTGGGCCTGCGCTTTGCCGATGGCGACGGCTTGCAGTTGCCCGATTGGCCGCAGCCCTGGAACTTGATGGCCGGGCTACTGACGGCGCGCGGTTGGCATATGGGCGACAAAAGGTCTTTGGTCCGGGCCCTGCGCCTGTGGCGAAAAAACCGCTTTGAATGCAGCGCCCAAACTACGGTCGCCGAGCTTAGTCAGGGCATTAACAGCACGGTGGTGGAGGACCTGATTGCCCCCTTGTGCATTTCGGCCCTCAACACACCACCGCAACTGGCCAGCGGACAGGTTTTTTTAACCGTGCTGCACGATAGCCTGTTTGCAAAGCCGCGCAAGAAAAAACAGGTGGCGCTTGCCGGATTAGAGACCCCTAGTCTGGTGGACCCGTCCGGCGCCGCCGCGGCAAACATTACACCGTGGCGCGCTAAGGGCTCGGATTTGCTCCTGCCCACGGTGGACCTGAGCGCCTTGTTTCCCCAGGCGGCGGCAGCTTGGCTTAGCGCCCAGGGTGCCAGCGTCCACTTGGGCCGGCGCGCGGCCTGTCCGCAATGGAGCGGTGGGCAATGGCAAATCGACG
>CAMCJY010000287.1 GCA_945875225.1 Comamonas sp. lk
CCTGTACCCGGATCAAGTCCGCCATTTGGGCTGGGCTGGTAGCTACCAGCAACTTGCCGCAGCGCCGGTGGGCCACCATGCGCGCTTCGCAATAGGCATAAAGCATCTGGCGGCCCTGCACGCACAGGCGGGCTTTGAGGGAGCCTTGCGGGTAGTAAATGCCGGCGTGAATGACTTCGCTATTGCGCGCGCTGATGCCGCTGCCGATGCTGTCCTGCGCTTCCAGCACCCACACCTCGCGTCCTTCCACGGCCAGAGCGCGCGCCACCGCCAGGCCAACAACGCCCGCGCCGATGACCACGACATCGACGGGTTCCGCTTGCAGGGGTAGGCTCATGCACCCATTGTGCCGTGACGCCCTGGGCCACAACTTGGCAATTGGGCACAATGCGCCCATCCGCGTGTTTTTCTTCAAGGACCGTATTGTGCTGATTACTGTCAATAACGCCCCGCTCTATGCCTACACGGCTGGCAAGCCATTGAGACCCGAATTGCCCAGCGTTGTGCTGATCCATGGCGCTTTGCACGACCACAGTGTTTGGGGCCTGCAAAGCCGCTACCTGGCTAACCACCATTACAACGTGCTGGCTATCGACCTGCCGGGCCACTGCAAAAGCGGCGGCAACGCACCCGAATCGGTAGAGGAAGCGGCGCAAAGCATCATCGGCCTGTTAGACGCCTTAGAGATTGAGCAAGCCGCCCTGGTGGGCCACAGCATGGGCTCTTTGATTGCCCTGGAAGTTGCCGCGCAAAAGCCGGACCGCGTGAGCCACCTGGCCATGGTGGGCACGGCCTACCCTATGCGCGTCTCCCCCGCTTTGCTGGATGCAGCGCAAAACGCGCAGTCCAAAGGCATCGACATGGTGAATACTTTTTCACTGTCCATGATGGCGCCACCCCCCTCGCTGATGGGGCCGGGCACCTGGCTGCATGGCACCAACAAAGCCTTGATGCACCGCGTCTTGGGCAGCAACCGTCAGGCCAATGTGTTTTACCGCAGCTTCAAAGCCTGCGACAGTTATGCACGTGGTGACCAGGCTATGGCGAAAGTGCAATGCCCTACGCTGTTTTTACTGGGCGCCAGTGACCAGATGACGCCGCCTCAGGGCGCCAAATCGCTGATCGCGCAAGCCCGCCACGGTAAAGTGGTCACGCTCAAAGCCGGACACTCCCTTTTGCAGGAAGCGCCAGACCAGGCACTCGATGCTTTGCATGATTTTTTGAGGACGCCTGTCGCAGCCTAAAGTGCCCGGTCATGCACTAGGCCCTCGCGTCAATCAAGGCGCCAAACGCCGCTCCGCCCCGTTCCAGCGCGGAGACAGCTTAGATTAGGCGTGCCAAGAAGGACAGGACGCGCTAGGCGGCCTCCAGGGTCAAGTCGTGCAAATGCAGCAAACGCTGGATAAAGTGTTCTATCCCGCCTTCAACAAATTTTTGCAAAGCCAAGTGGCTGGTCTTGGCGGCGATTTGCCGGAAATCACGCGCGCCGCGGCTAGTGGGCGCATACTCGGTCACGGAAAAGTTGCGTACTCCCGCTTCAACAATCAGTTCATCCTGGGACACGCTACCCAAGTAGTGCAGGGCACGGGTCAAGAAGCGCTGGCTGATTTTGTCAAGCACATCAAACATTTTTTTGCCTTCGGCCTCGGTGCTTACCCCGTTGACGATGATGTGTATCTCGTCCAGTTTGAAGTCGCTGCACAGCACTTTGATCATCGCGTAGGCATCCGTGACACCGGCCTGGTCATTACGCACCACAATAATGCGGCGACTGGTACTGGCCATGAAGGACAGCACCGACTGCTCGGTGCCGGGCGGCATATCCACGATCAGGAAATCAAGTTCGCTCTCCATGTCGCCAAACTGCTTGAGCACCCGTGAGGCCTTGGACGGATTGAGCGTGGTCATGGCCTCAATGGTGGATGCGCCGGCGATCAGGTTGATGCCATAGCGGCGCTTCAAAATCACCTCGCGCAGGGACTTATCGCCGTTTAAGAAGTGCCCGAAATGGAAGGGGCCGATGGTGCCCAGCGCGGTTTGCGCATTGTGGTGGCTGGAGTTGGCATCCAGAATCATCACGGCGTAACCCATGTCGTGCAAGGCCACCGCCAGATTCACTGAAACCGTGGTTTTTCCGACGCCGGGTTGGCCGCTGGTGATACCCAGAACTTGGCAATGCGTGGGTTTTTCCATAATCGTAGGAGCTTCTGTACACAAAGTTTTTACATACTATCATTTTTCTCATTATTTACAATTAGGGACATAGCGTAACTACCGTATCCGCGATGCGTGGTAAGCACATCAAGGCAGCGCTTGAGACGAGCCTTGTATTTTTATGCAGGGAAAAGACACTTTTGCACCCTGCCTTCCTCAGCGCCCGGCCAGAGGTCACTCTTTCGTACCATAATCATTTTTCTTATTTTTCGCGATTTTCGTGATTTACCCATAATTGGAGACCTTATGCAGCTAGGAATGATTGGTTTAGGACGCATGGGCGGCAACATCGTGCGCAGACTCATGCGCAATGGCCACACCTGCGTGGTGTATGACACCAACGCCGCCAGCGTGGCCCAACTCGCCACCGAGGGCGCCACGCCCAGCCAGGACATGGCCTCCTTCATCAGCCAGTTGCAAAAGCCGCGCGCCGTCTGGGTGATGCTGCCCGCAGGCGCCATTACCGAGGCAACCGTCAACACCCTGTCCGGCCTGCTGGAAGCCGGTGACACCATCATCGACGGTGGCAACTCCAACTACCAAGACGACGTGCGCCGCGCCAAAGCGCTGGCAGAAAAAGGCATACGCTACATCGACGTGGGCACCAGCGGCGGCGTATGGGGGCTGGATCGGGGCTATTGCATGATGATCGGCGGCGACAAAGCCGCTTTCGACCATCTGGACCCGATATTCAAAACCCTGGCGCCCGGCATCGGCACCATCGAGAAAACTCCCGGTCGCGAAGGCCGCAAATCGACCGCGGAAGACGGCTATCTGTACACCGGTCCCGCCGGGTCGGGCCACTTTGTCAAGATGGTGCACAACGGTATTGAATATGGACTGATGTAGGCCTACGGCGAGGGCTTGGACATTCTTAAAGGCGTCAATCAGGAGAGCATTCCCGCCGAGCGGCGCTACGACCTGAACTTAGCTGACATTACCGAACTCTGGCGCAGGGGC
>CAMCJY010000288.1 GCA_945875225.1 Comamonas sp. lk
TCAGACTACGGTTTGCAGCTTCGCGAGAAGCAGAAGGTTAAACGCATGTACGGTGTGCTGGAGCGTCAGTTCCGCCGCTATTTTGAAGAGGCTGATCGCCGTAAGGGCAACACCGGTGCCAACCTGTTGTCCTTGCTCGAATCGCGCTTGGACAATGTGGTGTACCGCATGGGCTTTGGCTCTACCCGCGCTGAAGCGCGCCAGTTGGTTTCGCACAAGGCGGTTACCGTCAATGGCCAATCGGTAAACATCCCTTCTTATATGGTCAAGGCAGGCGATACGCTGGCCGTGCGTGAGAAGTCCAAGAAGCAAAATCGTGTGGTCGAGGCGCTTCAGTTGGCCCACCAGGTGGGTATCCCTTCATGGGTCGATGTGAATGCCGAGAAGGCCGAGGGCGTTTTCAAGAGCGTTCCAGACCGCGATATGTTCGGTGCCGATATCAACGAATCACTCATCGTTGAGTTGTATTCGCGTTAATCAGGTTTATTTTTAAATACGTCCCTATGTGGCAGTTGCTGCTGCGTAGGTGCTTCACCAGCCTTACTGATGTAACGAGTCAGGGGTATTGAGAGGAAGTGGAAATGCAGAATAGTTTGTTGAAACCCAAGTCGATCACCGTTGAACAGGTCAGCCTGAACCGTGCCAAGGTCGCCTTAGAGCCTTTTGAGCGTGGTTATGGCCACACCCTAGGCAATGCTTTGCGCCGTGTGCTGCTGTCTTCTATGCCTGGCTTTGCAGCGACCGAAGTGACGATTGCCGGCGTCTTGCACGAGTACTCGTCTATCGACGGCATCCAGGAAGATGTTGTCAACATCCTCTTGAACCTCAAGGGCGTAGTATTCAAATTGCACAACCGCGATGAAGTCACCTTAAGCCTGCGCAAAGATGCTGAGGGTGTAGTGCTTGCATCGGACATCCAGACGCCGCATGACGTCGAGATCATCAACCCCGATCATGTGATCGCGCATTTGTCTACCGGTGGCAAGCTGGACATGCAGATCAAGGTCGAAAAAGGCCGTGGCTATGTTCCTGGCTCGGTCCGCCGCCATGGCGATGAGCCCACAAAATCCATCGGTCGGATGATCTTGGATGCCTCGTTCTCGCCGGTCAAGCGCGTGAGCTATGTGGTGGAAAGCGCCCGTGTCGAGCAGCGTACCGATTTGGACAAGCTGGTGGTTGATATTGAGACCAATGGCGCGGTCAGCGCAGAAGACGCAGTGCGTTCTTCAGCCCGTATCCTGGTCGAGCAGTTGGCGGTGTTTGCCCAACTCGAAGGCAATGAATTGCCCGGCTTTGGTACACCCAGCGCAGGACGCGAGGCCAAGTTTGACCCGATCCTGCTGCGTCCTGTGGACGAACTCGAACTCACGGTGCGTTCGGCCAATTGCCTCAAAGCAGAAAATATTTACTACATCGGTGACCTGATTCAGCGTACCGAAAACGAGTTGCTCAAGACGCCGAACCTGGGTCGCAAGTCACTCAATGAGATCAAAGAAGTTCTGGCTTCGCGTGGTTTGACTTTGGGCATGAAGCTCGAAGCCTGGCCACCGGCCACACTGGACAAGCGTTAATTCGTTTGCTTGCAGGCCTACACAGGCCAGCGCTGCGGGCAGTACCTGATACGGCTGCCTTCGAATCAAAAAAAGGAAATCTACTATGCGCCACGGACACGGATTACGCAAACTCAACCGGACAAGCTCTCACCGCTTGGCCATGTTGCGCAACATGATGAATTCACTCATCGCGCACGAAGCAATTAAAACTACGGTACCCAAGGCCAAAGAATTGCGCCGTGTGGTCGAACCCATGATCACTCTCGCCAAAGAGTCCACAGTGGCCAACCGCCGCTTGGCCTTTGACCGCCTGCGCGATCGTGACAGCGTGAGCAAATTATTCGACGTACTCGGCCCGCGTTTCAAGGCCCGTCCCGGCGGTTACACCCGTATTTTGAAAATGGGTTTCCGCGTCGGTGACAACGCACCCATGGCTTTGGTCGAATTGGTGGAGCGCACCGAAATTGCTGCCACCGACGCCGCTGAAGTTGCATAAGCGCGTATAATTAACCCCTTACCGCGCGATGGAGCAGCCTGGTAGCTCGTTGGGCTCATAACCCAAAGGTCGAAGGTTCAAATCCTTCTCGCGCAACCAAACAGACAGCTAAGCGCTGTAGTCAAAACGCCAACCCTCGGGTTGGCGTTTTGCTTTGTGTGGAGCGCCTCTATCGCTTAGCCCACTACCTGGTAATACAGATTCTGAGGATGCTTTGCTTGAGCAAAAAACACCCAGCGTTCGGCGATCAGAGCGGGCGCCTGCACGAAGGCGGCACAGACCCAAGGCCAGGTGCTGGTGCTGCTCAGGGCGCACAATGCCAAGCCTAGGGGCAGCACGAACAAGCCCAACACAAAGGCCCAACGTACATTGCGCACGGCCAACTGGCTGGCCCCGTGAAAGAACTCACGGGTGTTGAAGGCACCAGCGGACATACCCATTGATTTTTGTACCAGGCGCTTGGTCTGGATGCCGGTTGCTGATTGCAGCGTGGAGGCGGGCCGCAAACTGCTATTGCGGCGCAGGCTGAACCAACGCACTATGGCCGCCAGCAACGTAGCTGCAGTGGCCCACGGAGCCAGCGTGCTAAGCAGGTCAGCTTGCCCGCTCGAGGCCGCCAGCGCGCAAGCGAGCACGCCGCCAGAAGCTAAACCGATGAGTAGGAAGTTGGCCACCGTGCTCCAGTGCGCCCATTCCTGAATAAAGCGCAGGCAGGCATAAATCATGGCGGTGCAATACCAAAGTACCAGGGCGCCAAAGACGATAGCCCAGGGCAGCGCCTGGGCGAGCGCGCCGTCTGCGTCAGTGTAGAGCGCCAGCCACCACAAGGCTGTCAGGCCGATATAGGCGGGCAGCACAATGACTTCGCGCGACATCCAGGAGGTGCGCCACATCAGCACCGCACGCCAGGCGCGCATCTTGTGGCCCAGGTGCAAAAAGGAGGATGCCAAACCAGCTACCAAAAGCACCAGGCCCAGCGCAATCGCTTGCAGGACAAAGTCGCTGTCCCTGGACACGCCACTGATCTGTGCCAGCGCCAGCGCGACCAGAAGGCCTTGTGCAGCACCGGCAAGCGTGGTGAAAAACAAAATTGAAAAAGCCGGATGCATGG
>CAMCJY010000289.1 GCA_945875225.1 Comamonas sp. lk
TACCCAATGTGCAACGCGCGGCGTGCGCGTGCATTACCCCGAGCTGCACTTATGCACCGACAACGGCGCCATGATCGCGCTAGCTGCCGCGATGCGATTGCAAAGCGGCATGCAAGAAGCCAAGCGCGACTACGGTTTTCACGTGCAGCCGCGCTGGCCTTTGCAGTCACTTTGAGATTTCGAGGAGCGCCAATCCCGTCACGCCAATCCAGTCACGCTAAGCTCGCCACTGCGAGAAGCGTTAGCGACGTGGCAGTCCATGCATCCATGGATTGCCACGGCCTGCGGCCTCGCAATGACGACCCCAATTCCTTCGGTCTCGCATTGAGGTCCCAATTGCTTGGGGTATCGCAACGACCGAGCCACTGCTGTTCAGACCGGCTTCAAGAAATGCTTAGCTCAGTTGCCTTGTTCACCGGTAGTTTTTTCGCAAGGCGTTTTCTCCTATGTTTATTCTTCACATCAAAGTCTTGAAGTGGTCTTGGATGGCGCTATGTGTGAGCGCTTTTTTCATGTTCTCGCTAGTACCTTTGACGGCGCAAGCGCAAACGCCGCAAGCGTCGGTCAAGCTGGCTTTGATCGAGGGCTTGAGCGGGCCCAATGCCAGTGGTGGTGAAGCGGTGTACCGCAATCTGGTCTGGGCCATAGAGCGCGTCAATGCGCGCGGCGGCGTGCTTTGGGGCAAAGCTTCGCTGCCGCTGTTGCTAGAGCGCTTTGACAGCCAGGGGCAGACACAAGAGGCACTGTCGGCCTTGCGTCTGGCCATAGACGGCGGTGCGCGGATTATTTTGCAAGGCAATTCTTCTGCGGTGGCGGCGGCCTTGATTGACGCTGTCAACAAGCACAACGCCCGCGATCCGGCCCGGCGCGTCCTGTTTCTGAACTACTCGGCCGTAGACCCAGCACTGACCAATGAAAAATGCAGTTTTTGGCATTTCCGATTCGACGCCCATGCGGACATGCGCATGGCGGCGTTGATGGAACTGCTGCGCGAGGACACGGCGCTCAAGTCGGTGTACCTGATGGGTCAGGATTACAGCTTTGGGCAAAGCGTGTTGCGCGAGGCACGGCGCCAACTGGCCGCGCAAAGGCCCGATGTGCGTATCGCAGGGGACGAGTTGCATCCGCTGTTGCGCATCAAAGATTTTGCGCCCTATATGGCCAAAATCAAGGCCAGCGGCGCGCAAGCCGTAGTAACCGGTAATTTCGGGCCCGACTTGACGCTCCTGGTCAAGGCAGCCCGCGAATCGGGTTTTGAGGGCACTTTCTACACTTTTTACGGCAATGCGCTTGGCGCCCCGGCTGCCATGGGCGACGCCGGTGTGGGCAAGGTGATTGCCGTGGCCGATTGGTTGCCCAATGTGCAGTCCGCGCCAGCAGAGAGCTTTTACCGCGCTTTTCGGGCGCGCTTTCCAAAGCCCGACGACGACTATGTGCACATGCGCATGCAGTTGATGGTCGAGGCGCTCGCCCAGGCCATTGGGGAGGTTGGCAAGCGGGTGAATCCCGATTTGGCGGCGCCAGAAGCAGCGGACATTGCCCGCGCCCTGGAGGGGGTCAGCGTCAGTCTGGCCGGCCAAAACGGGCGCATGCGCGCCAGTGACCACCAGTTCCAGCAGCCGCTGGTCGTGGGCGTCATGGAGCGACAAGGCGCCCCGGGCGTAAAGTTTGATGTGGAAGGCTCGGGTTACGGCTTCAAAGTGATCAAAACCCTGAGCGCGGCCCAGGCCCGCATGCCCGAAAGCTGTTCGATGCAGCGGCCCGCGCCCTAAAGGCTTCGGTGCCCACGCCTTAACGGGCCCGGTCGGTGCCGGTGCTGCCCCTGGTGCAGCCTGGCAGAGCGGGAGGGGCATTGCCAGGAATGGTTACAATCAGCAGGCTTTGCGGTTCGCAGAGCGCACGTTTGCAGCAGTTCCAGCCGCAATCGCAAGTCCCTACTGACATTTACGGAAACACACCATGATCGCATCTGAAATCAAAGCGGCTGTCGTCAAAGACAACGCCCGCCAGGCCGGTGATACCGGTAGTCCCGAAGTCCAAGTCGCGCTGCTGACGGCCCGGATCAACGAGCTGACCCCCCACTTCAAGACCCACGCCAAAGACCACCACGGTCGCCGCGGTCTGTTGCGCATGGTCAGCCGCCGCCGCAAATTGCTTGATTACCTCAAGTTCAAAGACGCTGACCGTTACACCGCACTGATCGCCAAATTGGGTCTGCGCAAGTAATCCGGGAATATGAACGCGAAGCGCCTGAGTTAGGACACTAGCTCAGGCGTTTTTTACTTCGGAGACAAGGAAAGCGGCACGAAGCTGTGTCATTCCAGAGCAATTTGGCCCCAAGGGGCTCTGGAATGCCATCGTGGGCTGTGACTTTGAATCCGGGCTTTGGTGAGGTGGCCTGCACCTCCCACCTGTTGAGAAAGTAATGGAGATACCCCATGACCATGTTTAAAAAAGTTAGTAAAACCTTCCAGTGGGGCCAGCACACGGTCACCATGGAAACCGGCGAAATCGCACGCCAGTCCACTGGCGCAGTACTGCTGGATATGGACGGTACCGTAGTACTTGCCACTGTCGTAGCGCGTACCGAAGGCAAAGCCGGTCAGGATTTCTTTCCCCTGACAGTCGATTACCTAGAAAAAAGCTATGCCGCAGGCAAGATCCCCGGCAGCTTTTTCAAGCGCGAAGGCCGCCCCAGCGAGTTTGAAACCCTGACCAGCCGCCTCATCGACCGCCCGATCCGCCCCCTGTTCCCCGAAGGCTTTTTCAATGAAGTGCACGGTGTGGTGCACACCGTGTCGCTCAACCCCGAAGTCGATGCCGATATCGCCGCCTTGATTGCCGTGAGCGCCGCCCTGTCGGTCAGCGGCGTGCCATTTAGCGGCCCCATCGGTGCAGCCCGCGTGGGTTATGTCAACGGCCAATACGTCCTCAATCCCGGTCAGACCGCACGCAAAGATTCGGTGATGGACCTGGTGGTTGCCGGTACCGAAGCGGCTGTGTTGATGGTCGAGTCCGAAGCCCAGCAGTTGCCCGAAGACATCATGCTCGGCGCTGTGGTTTTCGGCCATGAGCAAGGCAATATCGCCATCAACGCCATCCACGAATTGGTGCGCGATGCCGGTAAACCCATGTGGGA
>CAMCJY010000290.1 GCA_945875225.1 Comamonas sp. lk
CGCGGTATATCGCATCCGCCCGGATGGGCTCTCCATGCAGCATGGCCGAGCCGGGCAGCACGCGCTGACCCTGGGGGCGGGCCGCATCCCAGCTGTAGGCAAAGCCTTGAGAAACATGCAAGACCAAGCTGCGCGTGGCGCGGCCTTGCCATTGCTGCTCCAGCAACTGCAGCAGTTGCGCGCCGGTGAGGTCCATGCTAACCAAGGCATTGTTAAAGGGCATGACGCTGAACAACTGGCCGTAGCTGACGGACAAGGTACTGCTGAGGTCGGCGCGCACACCGCCGGGGTTGGTAAACGCGATTTGTGCTGGCGACGCGCCGTCCACCGTGCGCGAGGCTCCGGCTAAAAAGGCGTCGCTGATCAGCGCGCCCAGCGTGCTCTCGCCGCCCGACGTTTGTTGCCTGTCCAGCGGCCCGGCGATGCGACCTATGGGCAGGTCGGCAACCGTCGCCGTCAGGTCGCCGTAGCGGCGCACGATGGCGGCAATTTGCGGGTCTGGCGCCAAGGCGCTATAGCCTGCGGGCAGGGGCGGGCTGCTGCCCACGGCCACTTGAATAGGCTGGTCGTTCACTACCACCAGGTTGTTGGCGTCTTTGGAGAGCACAGCGCCGCTGGCACGGTCCACCTTGAGGTCGATGCGCGTGAGCAAGCGCCCGTAAAAGCCGGACTGGGTGATCAAGCGCCCGTCGGGGCGGGTGCAGACATATTCCTGGTGCGTGTGGCCGCTGATCACCACTTGCACCGCCGGGTCCAGTCGGTCGGCAATGTCCACAATGTCGCCTTTAAAGCCGGGGCAGCTTTTGTCTAGCGCAGTGCGCGCCGTGGTTTGACCGCCTTGGTGGATGAGCACCACAAACACGCTCACACCTTGCGCCTTGAGCTCGGGCACCAGCGCATTGATAGTGCGCACCTCGTCCCTAAACTCCAGGCCCGCGATCCCTGAGGGAATCACCATCGCCGGCGTGCCGCGCAAAGTCAGTCCGATAAAGCCGATGCGAATGCCCTCGATATCGCGGATGGCATAGGCCGGCAACACCGGCTTGCCGCTCGCCTTGACGATGACATTGGCAGCCAGGTATTGGTAGCGCGCGCCTTCAAAGCGGCCTTGGTTCATACAAGTGTCACCGCCCACCACGCCGCTGCTGCCGTCGGCGCTGCGGGGGTAGCAGCCGCCGTTTTGCAGGCGCAGCAATTCGGCAGCGCCTTTGTCAAACTCGTGGTTGCCCACGCTGCTGATGTCCAGGCCAATTTGGTTGAGCACTTCCACCGTGGGCTCGTCGTGAAACAAGCCCGACACCAAGGGCGTGGCGCCCATCAAATCGCCCGCGCCGACCACCAAGGTATTGCCCGGGTTGCGCGCCTTTTGCTGGCGCACCAGCGTGGACAAGTAAGCCGCACCACCGGCCGAGACCCGCACGCCCGCCGGGTCTGTTGCGTCCGGCACCGGCACGGCGATGCCGGGCGGTGCGATGTTGCCGTGGAAGTCGTTGATAGCGAGCAAGGAAATATGAACCTGCTTGCTGGGCTCTGGCGCAGTGGCGCAAAGTGCTGGCTGGCCTATAAAAACCAGTAATAGCAGATAGAACAATCGCAGTGGCGAAAAGCCTGAACGCAAAAACATGTTTACCCATCCCTTAAAGCAAAACCGCAGGGCGCATCTTATGCAGCCCTGCGGATTCTTGACTTCTGCTAAAGCGCCGCTTGACTGCCAAGCGCTCAGAGAACTTTCATCTTGAACTTAGAACTCGTATTTCCAAGTCGCCTGCAATGCCCACTGCGACTCCAGCGCGTTTTGTTTGATGGCCATTTCTTCCATGGTACTCACCGCATAGACGTACTTGCCGGTGGCAGGATCGATACCCGCGAAGTTTACGAAGCCGCGACGGTTGCCACCGCCGCCCTGAAACAGCGCCTCGTTGGTGCGGCCCCAATCTCTGTTGAGCAAGTTGCCCACGTTAAAGATGTCTAGGATAAAGGTGGACTTGTGTTTAGGGCTAAAGCCATCCAACTCTTGGCTCAGGCGCACATCAAAGCTGTGCACCGTATCGCTGAACGCGCTATTACGGCTGACTACGCCACCCTTGGCATCGCCCAGTACCTTGTTGGCATCAACGACAGCCCAGAAATTGGCTTCGTTAGCAGCTTTGGCGGCCGCATCCGCGCCGAAGAAGAGCACTTCGCCCGAGCCTGGAGCCTTGGGGATGTACATCAGGTCATTGCCACCGACGCCGTCACCGTTCATGTCGTTTTTATACACCCAGCTGTAAGGCTTACCGACACGACCTTCGTAGAACAGACCCACGGTGGTTTTACGGTTTCCGAAGAAAGCTTTAGACCAGTTGATAGAACCTGTCATGCGCTCTTTGACCAGGTAAGCCGAATTGGCCTCCACTTCCTCATTAGGATTGAAGGTAGCGCGAGAATTGAAGTTCGAGTTGGCCACTGAAGAAGACAAAGGAGATGCGTCGGTTGCTGACTGGCGGCTATAAGCGACCTGCCAGCCAAAACCGTCATTGGCCGGCTTGGTCAGCGACAACGTTACCGTGTTACCGCCGCCCACGTCGGTTTGGGTCGCTTGCGTCACATTGGCAAAAGCCGGGTTGCTCAAAGCCCTGCTACGTATACCCCAGTCCCCACTGCAACCCGCCCCGCTTGTATTAAAGCCTCCGGTACTGGTGTTCCAGCAGGCAGGATCAAGGCCCTTAGGGGTGTAATACAGTTCGCGTCCGTCAGCAGCGCCTTTGGCAGTTGGTGCGCCCAGGTTGAGCTGTTTGTAGTACACCGCTGCTTTGTTTTTCGTAGCCATGACTTCAGCACCGGCCACCAGGCCGCCAAATGGCAGCTGGGTTTCATAAGCAAGGTTCATTTTCCACACCGCAGGCTGTGTCAGCTTGGGGTCCAAGAAGTCGACGTTGGCAGCGGGTTGGGCAGTTGAGATATTGGTTGGTTGGTTGGCAGGATCGGCGCTAAACAGCCCCGTCAAAGTACCGCAAGAGGAAAACACCGAAGTGCCACCGCCATAGGTGCGGGTCGCCAAGCCCGTATTGGAATAGGGGTTGGCCAGCCACACCGAAGCGGCTGCCCCTTGGAACAATCCAAAGCCGCCGCGGATTTGCGATTTTTCTTTGGCCG
>CAMCJY010000291.1 GCA_945875225.1 Comamonas sp. lk
ATGCTGATGTTGAGACCGCGCAAGGCATCAACCTTGTCGTACTCAATCTCAGGAAAAATAATCTGCTCTTTCACGCCGATGTTGTAGTTCCCACGGCCGTCAAAGGCGCGCCCGGAAATACCACGGAAGTCGCGTACACGGGGCAAAGCCACGGTGACAAAGCGATCCAGAAATTCATACATCTGCACGCCACGCAAGGTGACCATGCAGCCAATAGCCTGACCTTCGCGGATTTTGAAACCCGCGATTGCTTTCTTGGCCTTGGTGACCACCGGTTTTTGGCCGGCGATTTTTGTCAGGTCCGACACCGCGCTGTCCATGACTTTCTTGTCCGCCACCGCTTCGCTCACACCCATATTGAGGGTGATTTTGGTGATACGGGGAACTTGCATGGGCGACTTAAAGCCAAACTTGGCGATCAAATCAGGAGCGACTTTCTCGCGGTAGTGTTGTTGTAAACGTGCCATATTTATGCCGCCTTGATTTCGTCGCCGCTGGACTTGTAAACGCGAACGCGCTTGCCATCGGCCTGTAGCTTGATACCAACACGGTCGGCTTTACCCGATGCCGCATTGAAGATAGCAATATTGGATTGGTGGATGGGCATAGTTTTATCCACGATGCCGCCGGTCGTTCCCTTGAGCGGGTTGGGCTTGGTGTGCTTCTTGACTTGGTTTACACCTTCGACGAGCACATGCGAGTCGTCGCTGCGCAATGTCACGACGCCGCGCTTGCCTTTGTCCCGTCCTGCGATGACGATCACTTGATCGCCCTTGCGAATCTTGTTCATAGCCTGTCCTTACAAAACTTCGGGAGCCAAAGACACGATCTTCATGAACTTCTCGGTACGCAATTCACGCGTAACCGGTCCGAAGATGCGGGTGCCAATAGGCTCAAGCTTGGCGTTCAGCAACACGGCTGCATTGCCATCAAACTTCACCAAAGAGCCGTCAGAGCGGCGGATGCCCTTGGCGGTGCGAACCACCACAGCGCTGTAGACCTCGCCCTTTTTGACGCGGGAGCGCGGTGCAGCTTCTTTGATGCTCACCTTGATAATGTCCCCTACGCTGGCGTAACGGCGGCGCGAGCCACCCAGCACTTTGATGCAGAGGACCGATTTCGCGCCGGTGTTATCGGCGACTTCCAGTCGAGATTCAGTTTGGATCATGTCAGTTTTTCCCAACTTGCACCGGAAGCGCATCCCCAGATCACCAGGGAAACACAGACCAGTCAGTCTTGGGCCCGCTGTCCTCAACCCGAACCGTTCGGGCTGACTCCATGTGGGCAGAATCTTCAGCTTTTGCAGGCGAAGCCCGCGATTATGCACTATTTTTTGCAGCGCTCTCTATTTTTTCGAACTGATTCAAGGAACCAATGAAAAATGCGCGCATATTTCCAGGAAGCCTGCCTCGTTCCCGTCCTGCCCCAGTTCCTCGTGAATAAGGGCTGCCACCTGGCTGGCTACGGCCGCGGCTTGTTGCGCATCCAGAAACAAGAGCCGCGAGCGGCGCGCGAGCACGTCCTCCACCGTCAGCGCATATTCATAGCGCAGCGCAAACCGGACCATGGCCTCGGACAAGCCCGGGCAGATCCACCGGTCGGCACCTGGCAGGGACTGGACCAGTAAGTGCTCGGAACCATAGGAGTGCAAGCCCGGCGGCAGGCTAAGGGAGACGACCGAGGCTTGCGCTGGCGGCGCACCCACCATCCTGACCTGCTGGGTGATGCATACGGGCAATACAGCGAGCAGGCGGGCCTCCTGGCAAGCAGCCAGCACGTCTTGCGCCATCACCCGGTAGGTAGTCCATTTGCCGCCCGTCACTGTAACTAGGCCGGATCGGCTGATCGCGACAGTGTGTTCACGGCTCAGGGTCTTGGTGTCTTGTTCATCCTGATGCTTTACCAAGGGGCGCAGGCCCACCCAGATGCTGCGCACGTCGGCGCGCTTGGGCGTGCGGCGCAGGTAATTGCCAGCTTCGCCCAGAATGAAATCAACCTCTTCCTTGAAGGCCTGGGGCTCGCGGGACAAATCCTGGCGCGGGGTGTCGGTGGTGCCCAAAATGACTTTGCCCAGCCAGGGCACGGCGAAAAGCACCCGCCCGTCCGAAGTTTTAGGCACCATCAGGGCGGTATCGCCTTGCAGAAAACTGCGGTCCACCACCAAATGCACTCCCTGACTGGGTGCCACCAGCGGCTTGAAAGCGGCGGCGGACTCCTGCTCAGCATCTTTTTCGCGCAAGGCGTCCACCCACACGCCGCTTGCATTAATCACGCATTGACTGCGAACCCGGTAGGGCGTTCCACTGCGCGTATCGGTGCAGCGCAGTCCGGCGATGCGAGCACCCTCATACAACAAGGCGTCGGCCCGGCAGTAGTTGACAAGTAATGCGCCTTGCCGTGCCGCCGTACGGGCAATGGCGATAGCCAGTCGCGCGTCGTTGAACTGGCCGTCCCAGTAAAGCACCCCACCACGCAGCCCTTGGGTGCGGGCCGCCGGAATCAGGGACGAAGTCGCCTGGCTGCCTAATAGCTTGGTCTTACCCAGGGCCGCGTCGCCGGCCAGCTGGTCGTAAAGCTTCAGGCCCACCCCGTAAAACGGCTTTTCCCACCAACGGTAGGCGGGAACGATAAATGCCAGGGGCTGCGCGATATGGGGCGCACTGTGCAGCAGCGTGCGCCGTTCATGCAAGGCTTCACGTACCAGCGAAACATTACCCTGCCCCAGATAGCGCACACCGCCATGGACGAGCTTGGTGGAACGCGAGGATGTGCCCTTGGCAAAGTCATGCGACTCCAGCAGCACCACCTTAAGGCCGCGCATCGCAGCATCCAGCGCAATGCCCAAGCCGGTCGATCCACCACCGACCACGGCCACGTCATACACCACATCCTCACCCAAGCGGGCAAGAATCTCAGCGCGTGGCGCATGTGTACTGTTTTCTTGATGACGCATTGGCGCAATTGTGTATTGCGCAAGCTTGTGCTCCCACTCATGGTCTGCTTGATTGGCTTTAAAGTGCGCGCATCGACTCGAATGCGTCGCCCGTACATCATTTAACTGCTTGAGCCCCCCCATGACCTACCTGCTCGCTCTTGACCAA
The DNA here is from genome assembly GCA_945875225.1 of Comamonas sp. lk. GTDB lineage: Bacteria > Pseudomonadota > Gammaproteobacteria > Burkholderiales > Burkholderiaceae_C > Allorhodoferax. Next base: position 3,102 of record CAMCJY010000291.1, read on the forward strand.
GGCACCTCCAGCTCCCGC
>CAMCJY010000292.1 GCA_945875225.1 Comamonas sp. lk
TGGATAGCGGCCAGCCTGCGCCCGGCTTACCGCCATTGGCGCCTACCACTGGCTTTCGTGGTGCTGTCGGGCGCCCTCGGGCCGGGTTTGCTGGTCAATAGTGGCTTTAAAGAACACTGGGCGCGTTCGCGCCCCTACGAAGTGCAAAATTTTGGTGGTACGGCGCAATTTACCCGCGCCGGCCTGATCACCGACCAATGCAATAACAATTGCTCCTTTGTCAGTGGCCATGTAGCCTGCGGTTTTTTCTTTGCATCACTGCTGTTGCTATCTCCACGCAAGCGCAATTTATGGCTGGTGACCGGCCTGGGCGCCGCAGCCTTGGTAGGCTTTGCCCGCATGGCCGATATGGCGCACTGGCTGAGCGACGTGCTCTGGGCTGGACCTATCACCTTGCTGTGCAGCTGGGTGATCTGGCGCGCACTCTTGTGGGCGTACACGCCTAGGCATGGTGCTGCGGATAGCAGGGACAGCCCCGCTCTCTAAGGCCACCAACCAAGCAGACGCAAGCCTCAGGTGCTGCGCTGCAGCGTGCTGGCCGCCAAACCGCCCAGCACGCTGGGGTAACGCAGCACGAGCCGCAATTCTCGCTTGATGCGCCGGTTGTCCATGCGCCGCGACTCGGCCAAAAAACTCATTTGCATGGGCGACAAGACCTGCTCCAAGGCCGCGCGCGACAAGCGCGGCGCAGGCGGCAGGCCATAGAGAGCCGCAGCCGCATCCATATAGTCGCCCATCTTCATGACTGCATCGTCGTTGACGTTATAGACACCCTGCGCGCGTCCGCGCCACAAGGCCAACACACAGGCGCGCGCCAAGTCGTCGGCATGAATGTGGTTGGTATAAACGTCCTCGTCAGACACCAATACCGGCGTGCCTTTTTGCAAGCGCGCCTGCGGCGTGCCACCTTCCCGGTCGGGCGCGTAAATACCGGGAATACGCAGCACGCGCGTCTGCGCTCCCGCGGCGCGCCCGAAATGGCGCACACGGCTTTCCGCATCCACGCGCCGCTTGGCGCGATCGGTTTGGGGCTGCAGGGCGCGTAATTCAGAGACCCATTGCCCTTGGCAATCGCCATAGACACCCGAGGTAGAGCCATACACCAGGGCCACAGGCCCCAGCCGCAGGCGCAAGGCTTGCAGCACATGGGCGCTGCGCACATCCCGGCTACCGATGGGCGCAGGCGGCGCCAAATGCAGCACGCGCTGGCCCAAAGCCGCCAGGCGGCGCAGGCTGCGCGCATCGTCCAAATTACCCAACAGCGGCGTGATGCCCGCCGCGCGCAAGGGTGCCCGCCGCGCCGCTTGCGAGGTGAGCGCCAGCACCCGCACACGCGGCGCTAGCAAGCGGGCCACACGCAAGCCCACGTCACCGCAGCCGACAATGAGCACACGACTGCGCCGAAAGCGTGCAGGTAAGGCGCCTAAGGGGCTTTGGTTTGAAGGCAAAATCGGGGCTTTATTTCGTTGCAAACCCCAAGGATAACCATAACGATGAATGCCAGCGCCGCCTCTTTCGCCATCTCGGTTCAGCCCAGCGGCATACAGTTTCAAGCCCAAGCAGGCGAAAGCCTGCTCGCCGCCGGTATCCGCCAGGGTATCGGCCTGCCCTACGGCTGCAAAGACGGGGCTTGCGGTTCCTGTAAATGCAAATTAGTAACAGGCCAGGTGCAGCAGAGCGATTTTCAGCGCAAAGCACTGAGCGAAGACGAAGAGGCGCAGGGTTTTGTGCTCACTTGCAGCGCCCACGCAATGAGCGATATCACGCTGGAGTCGCGCCAGGTGACACCTGCCGGTGCACTGCCGGTGAAAAAAATGCCCACCCGCGTGAGCAGCCTGGTACGCAAGACGGACGACGTGGTCGTGATGCAACTGCAACTGCCGGCCAATGACACCTTTGTGTACCGCGCGGGGCAGTATGTCGAATTCATTTTGCGAGACGGTGCGCGCCGTTCTTACTCCATGGCCAATGCGCCCAGCCACGGTCCAGGCGTAGAACTACATGTCCGCCATATGCCTGGCGGCCGATTTACCGATTTGGTATTTGGCTCGATGAAAGAAAAAGATATTTTGCGCATCGAAGGACCCATGGGATCGTTTTTCCTACGCGAAGAATCAAGCAAACCCATGGTTTTTTTGGCCTCGGGCACCGGTTTCGCGCCGCTCAAAGCCTTGCTAGAGCACATGCAGCACTGCGGCATCACCCGCCCGGTCGCGCTGTACTGGGGCGGACGCCGGCCTGCCGATTTGTACATGGACGATTGGCTGCAAGCCCAGTGTGCCGCTATGCCTAACGTGCACTACGTGCCCGTGGTATCCGACGCCCTGCCCGAAGATGCCTGGCAAGGACGTACCGGCTTTGTTCATCGTGCGGTGCTGGAAGATTTTGCCGACTTGTCCGGCCACCAGGTCTATGCCTGCGGCGCGCCGGTGGTGGTGGACTCTGCACAGCGCGACTTTTGTGCGCAGGCCGGTTTGCCTGCTGATGAGTTTTTTGCTGATGCTTTTACTTCGGAGGCGGATAAGCATTAGGCGGCTGCTTAGCGCCGCCGGCTTGCACCGCGCCCGGTCGTTGGCTCAGCACCACCGCAAAAATAACTACCAAGGCACCGGCCTGGGCCATCGGGGTCATCACCTCGGCCAGATAAAACCAAGCAAATAATGCGGCAAATACAGGTTCCATCGCATAAATAATGGCCGCCTGTTCCGCCGACACATGGGTCTGCGCCAAGGCCTGTAAAAAGAAAGTGGCTGCCGAAGCCAGGGCGCCTAAAAAAAGCAGGCCAAGCAGGACTTCCATGTTGAGCGCAGCAGGCAGGCTGAGCACCCGCACAGGCCCGCTATCGAGCAGCATCCACACCAGACCCATCGCCGCCATACACCAGACTTGGGCCGATGCCAATTGCACCGCCTTGTGCAAGCGCGCGCGCGCCGACATACCCATGGTGTAGACCGCGTAGGCCAGCGCCGCCAGCAAGGTGGCGACATCGGCCCACAAGTGGGCCTCGCCGTCGTAAGACATCATGCCTATGCCCAAACAGGCCAGTGCCGCCGCAACAAAAATCATCCAACTTGGCCGCCCCCCCAGCAACAAGCCCAGCACAGGCACCATCAA
>CAMCJY010000293.1 GCA_945875225.1 Comamonas sp. lk
CTTGGGCTCTTTCAGGTCCGGGCCGGCAAGGGCGTATTTCTCGCCTTCGGGCTTGCTCAGGAATCCGCCGGTTGCTTCCATAAAGTCGGCTACCGTGCCATCCAAACGGCCCGATTTGATGTCCAGGTACACCTGGTCTTGCGCTTCATAGGAATTAACCGCGACACCAGCGGGCTTGAGTTCGCCTATGGCATAGGCTTCCTGGGTGGAGCCTTTGAGCACGCCGATTTTTTTGCCCTTGATGGAGGCCGGATCGGTGTACTTCACGGTTTTCTTCAACACGATACGGCTAGGCGTGTTGTAGTACTTGTCAGTGAAATCAACTTCCTTCATGCGGTCGTCGGTAATCGACATGGAGCTAATGATCACGTCGTATTTCTTAGCATTCAGGCCGGGGATCATGCCGTCCCAGACTTGTTCCACAAAAACGCATTTGCGCTTGATCTGCTCGCACAGGGCGTTGGCAATGTCCACGTCAAAACCGGTGGGTTGTCCATCGGCGGTCTTGAAGGTAAAGGGCTCGTACGTAGGGTCGATCGCGACTTTCAGCTCAGCCGGTGCGGCTGCAGCAGGCGCGGATGCAGCCGGGGCTGGGGCTTCTTCTTTTTTGCCGCACGCGGCCAGCAGGGACAGGACGGCAAGGCCCAATAACAGTTTTTTCATGGAACAACCTTTGAAATGGAAGGACACCCCCCGGGGTGACAGCACCGGGGACCGACTTTGATTCTAGGTGCAAAGCTAAAATCCGCCCATGAATGCTCCCCTAGACGTATCCCACTTTGCACGCGACGCCAAGCCGCTCGGCAGCTACCGCAAATACTGGGCCTCGCGCTTTGGTACCGCACCCCTGTTGCCCATGAGCCGGGCCGAGATGGACAAGCTGGGATGGGACAGCTGCGATATTGTCTTGGTCACCGGCGACGCCTATGTGGATCACCCCAGTTTCGGTATGGCCGTCATCGGCCGCATGCTGGAGGCCCAGGGCTTTCGCGTGGGCATCATCGCCCAGCCGGACTGGAACAGCGCGGCACCCTTCAAGGCCTTGGGTAAACCCAATTTGTTTTGGGGTGTGACCAGCGGCAATATGGACTCCATGATCAACCGCTACACCGCCGATCGCAAGATCCGCAGTGACGACGCCTACACGCCGGGTGATACAGGCGGCAAGCGCCCGGACCGGGCCGCCATCGTCTATAGCCAGCGTTGCCGCGAAGCTTTCAAAGACGTGCCCATTGTTTTGGGTGGTATCGAAGGCAGCCTGCGTCGTATCGCGCATTACGATTACTGGAGTGACAAAGTGCGCCGCTCCATCGTGGTAGATGCCAAATGCGATTTGCTTTTGTATGGCAATGCCGAGCGCGCGATTGTCGAAATCGCCCACCGCTTGGCTGCCCGCGAGCCGGTGCAGTCGATTACCGACGTGCGCGGCACCGCCTTTGTGCGCCGCCCGGATGATTCCAGCGGTAAAGACTGGATCGAAATCGATTCGAGCAGCGTGGACCTGCCGGGTCGGGTAGAGGCGCACTACAACCCCTACATGACCACGTCCGAGCTAGCCATCGAGAATGGCTCCACGTGTGCCCGCGATGATGAGGCCGCGCAAGTGGCGCAGGCCGCTGAACAAGAGGGTGCGACGAAACGTGCTGGGCCTGCCGCAAAGGCGTCATCCAAGCTGGGCGCGCAAGCGCAAGCCATGGTCTTTGTGCCCAACCCGGCGCTCAAAGCCAAATTGAAAGTACCACCGCGCGAGCGATCGGTCATCCGCCTGCCCAGTTATGAGCAGGTGCGCAGCGACCCGGTGCTCTATGCCCATGCCAACCGCGTGCTGCATCTGGAAACCAATCCCGGCAACGCGCGCGCCTTGGTGCAAGCCCATGGCGAGGGTGTCACCGCGCGCGATGTGTGGATCACGCCCCCGCCCATACCCTTGACGACGGCTGAAATGGATATGGTGTTTGACCTGCCGTTTGCCCGCAGCCCGCATCCCAGCTACGCCGATGAAAACGGCAGCCATGACGGCGCGACCAAGATCCCGGCCTGGGAAATGATCCGCTTTAGCATCAACATCATGCGCGGCTGCTTTGGCGGTTGCACTTTTTGCTCTATTACCGAGCATGAAGGCCGGATCATCCAAAGCCGTTCGGAAGACTCGGTCATCAAGGAAATTGAAGATATCCGCGATAAGGTCAAAGGCTTTACCGGCACCATCTCCGATCTGGGTGGTCCCACCGCGAATATGTACCGCCTGGGCTGCAAGTCGCCCGAGATTGAGGCGGCTTGTCGCAAACCTAGCTGCGTCTACCCAGGCATCTGCCAGAACCTGACCACCGACCACGGCCCTTTGATCAAGATGTACCGCCGGGGCCGCGCCCTTAAAGGCATTAAGAAAATTCTCATCGGCTCAGGACTGCGCTACGACCTTGCCGTGAAAAGCCCGGAATATGTGAAAGAGCTGGTGCAGCACCACGTCGGCGGCTACCTCAAAATCGCTCCCGAGCACACCGAGCAAGGCCCTTTGTCCAAGATGATGAAGCCGGGCATTGGCAGCTACGACAAGTTCAAGGCCCTGTTTGATAAGTTCAGCGCCGAAGTGGGGAAAAAGCAGTTCCTGATTCCCTACTTCATTGCTGCGCACCCGGGTACCAGCGATGAAGACATGCTGCACTTGGCGGTCTGGCTCAAGAAAAACGGTTTTCGCGCCGACCAGGTGCAGACCTTTTACCCCAGCCCCATGGCCACCGCTACCGCCATGTACCACAGTGGCCGTAACCCTTTGCGCAAAGTCCGCCGCGTGGTGGAGAGCGATGAAGAAAACGTAGATATCGTGCGCGGAGAAAAGCGCCGCCGTTTGCACAAAGCCTTTTTGCGTTACCACGACCCGAACAACTGGCCGTTGTTGCGCGAGGCGCTCAAGGTCATGGGCCGGGCCGACCTTGTCGGCAACGGCAAGCAGCACCTGATTCCGACCTGGCAACCGCTGGGAGACGGCAGCTACCAGAGCGCGCGCAAGAAAAACTCGACCGCGCCGAACGCCAAACCGCTGGCCCCCGTCAAGGGCCGCATGCTGACGCAGCACACGGGGCTGCCCCCG
>CAMCJY010000294.1 GCA_945875225.1 Comamonas sp. lk
GGTGTGAAGGCCATCAATGGCCTGCTGACACTGGGGCGCGGCCAGCGCGTGGGCCTGATCGCGGGGTCGGGCGTAGGCAAAAGCGTACTCCTGGGCATGCTCACGCGCTTTACCAAGGCCGATGTGGTGGTAATCGGCCTGATCGGCGAGCGCGGCCGCGAAGTGCAGGCCTTTATCAACGAAACCCTAGGGCCTGAAGGCCTGGCCAAAGCGGTGGTCATCGCCGCGCCGGCCAATGTCTCGCCGGTCTTGCGCCTCAAGGGCGCGCACCTGACGCATGTGGTGGCCGAATATTTTCGCGATCAGGGCAAAGACGTGTTGATGCTGGTGGACAGCCTGACCCGCGTCGCCCATGCGCAGCGTGAAATCGGCCTGGCCATTGGCGAGCCGCCCACTTCCAAAGGCTATCCGCCTTCGGTATTTGCGCTCTTGCCCAATTTGATTGAACGCGCCGGCGTAGGCCGCCACGGCCATGGTTCGATCACCGCGATCTACACCGTGCTGGCCGAGGGCGATGACGGCAACGACCCGATTGTGGATATCGCCCGCGCCTCACTGGACGGGCAGGTCATGCTCTCGCGCAAACTGGCGGACGCTGCGCACTACCCCGCTATTGACCTGACCGGCTCGATATCGCGTGTGATGCAAAACCTGCTGGCGCCCACCGACTTGAAGCTGGCCAACCGCTTTAGGCGCCTGTGGTCGCTTTACCAACAAAACGTGGACCTGATCCAGGTCGGCGCTTACCAGCCGGGCACTAACGGTGAAATTGACCAGGCCATTGCATTGCGCGGGGCCATGGAAACCTTTTTGCGCCAGGACATGTACAGCGGCATTGACGAAAGCCAGACCCGCGCGGATGTGCGGGTGCTGATGGAGCAATAGCCATGCAAGTACGCGCCTGCTGGTCCGCGCTAGAGAACAAAGCCGAGCGCAAAATCACACGCATCCGCGAGGACACCGCACGCGCGCAAGAGCTGCGCCAGTCGCTGCTCGCCAGCCAGGCCAAGTTGGAGCAGATGTACCAGGAGTACTACGAAAAAAATGCGGCCAATAGCAGCTACAAAGGCATGACCGACGCCATGAACCAGCGGCAATTCATGTCCCAGCTGTTGAATTTGCGCGAACGCGTGAAAAGCGATATTGAGCGCTCTGAGACCCATCTGACCACGCTGGCGCACCACCTGGTGCTGGCCGAAACCGAACGCCTGAAGATGCAAACGCTGACAGAAAACGACCGCTTGGCCGTTGCCAAGTTTGTTGAAAAACGCGAGCAATCGCGTATGGATGAGTTAGGCGTGATGCAATTTAACCGGGCCCAGACCTCATGAACCCTTCAGGCGGCTTGCGTTGGCATTGGAAAGCATGGCGCAGCCAAGGCCTATGGGAACCCACGTGCCAAGACATCGCCACCTGGTTGGCGGAGAAGCCCGGGCAGCGCAGCGAATTGCTGCTGATCGGTGCCAGCGCCGGTTGGATGATGTCTAGCGCCTGGCTGGCGGGATTTCGCAAAGTCACCATCTACGATATCGACCCCCTGGCAGGCCCACTGTTTCGCTGGCGCCACGGCAAATCCTTAGCGGCCTCGGGCACCGAGCTGCTGTACGAACGTGGCGACGCACTCAACCAATTGGGCGAGGTACTGCAAGCGCACCGCCAGGCGTTGGTACTGTTTGACAATGTGCTGGGCCAAATTCGCTTTCACCATCCGGACGTGGACGAGGCCAGCCACCGCATCGCCAGCATCCGGCGACGCCTGCGCGGCCGGCACTGGGGCAGCATCCACGACGCCTACTCCGGCCCGGTGCGTACGCCGGTATCGCGCCGTGCCCACACGCCCATGATGCGCAGTGTGCAGCCACCCTACCCGACTGCCAGTGCCCGTAAACGCGACCAGCAGGAGCCTCCCCAGCGCGCCGCCTTTGCCGCCTTTGGCAGCCAACTCGATGCCGATGGCGCCTGGCTGGACCACCTCACCAACGACCTATTTCCGCCGGGAACCCCAGTCAGCCATATCGCCTGGCCGCACCTGGACGATTACTGCCACTGGCTGCAAGCCGCATGGGTAGAGCCGCAATGACCATGCAAGCCACATCACACACAAAACCAGCGCCCGGGCGTCTGCGCGGCATCAGCCGGGCATTGGCCATGGCGACTCTGCTGCTGGCCGCTTGTGGTGGCGTCGTACCCGAGCAGCCGCTGGTCGAAGCACCCCCGCTCCCAGCAAGCGAAGTAACACCACCCGCACCACCCGCACCGCCTGTAACGCGTTTGGCTGGTCTTTACAAGGGAAAGTTGGACAGCAAGCCAAGCGAATTTTTGGCGTTGGTAGTGCCCGACCTTGGGAAAAATGTGCATGTGTACGGCTGGTACTACAACGCCAACGATCTGCATCTGGCGCATCTCTACAAAGGTGAATTGGAACTCGGCATCGAGGGCAATGCGACCAATGTGGCGCAGAGCTGGCGGGTTATAGAAGGGGCCAATAGCTACCCGGCAAACGCCAGTGCCTCGGCCTCCTCGCTTCAACAATTGTCAGCCAAGCTGTCCATTAGCCGTAGCAGCGTCAGCAATTACACGCTGACGGCTGAGGCTTTACCCCAAGCAGGCTATGACGTCAGCGCAACGCCGATGAACCTCAGCAACAGTAGCTGGAACGGACACTGGTCAAGCAAAAACGATACGGCAGTCGGTAGGCTGCAATTTGGAGCCACTGGCGCACCGGATGTATCCGGCACTAATTGGCAATGTTTTAGTGGGAACGCGCCGCTTACCTGGAAATGGACTCCCCAATCACTGAATTACTTCAAGGTGACGCTCTCCTTGGGTTCAATCACCTTGTGCCCAGAATGGCAGAGGCAGTCCCTTGAAGGGGTGGCGACGGTGTCCACGCAAAACGGCGTTTATCAATTGGATATGATGCTGCTAGACGGTAAAGGCGCCGGAATTTCTTACCGGGGAACACGCTAAAGGTGCTATGGTGAATCAAGATTCCGGTTTTCTTGCCGATAAAAGCGCAATAGGTTTGCTGGTTTTTTCCCGGCGCCCCGGCTTTGCGTGCATCGTTGAAGTGTCAACTTTTCGCATT
>CAMCJY010000295.1 GCA_945875225.1 Comamonas sp. lk
CGCGCCAGGCTCTCTAGCATGTCGAAGTAATATCCGTTGCGTCGGTCACAGCCTTTGATGGCGCCGCTGGCCAGGCTGAGAGAGGGGAAAGCCACCACCCGCGCCACATCGAAAATATCTTGCTGCCCCAAGCCGTCGCAAGCAGTGCAGGCGCCCACCGGCGAGTTGAAGGAAAACAAGCGTGGCTCGAGCTCGCTGATGCTGTAGCTGCACTGCGGGCAGGCAAATTTGGCATTAAAGCGGTGCTCCACCAGGCTGCCGTCGACGGCGCTGCTGTCCATCTCCATCGCGATAGCGCGCCCGGCAGCCAGGCGCAGCGCGGCTTCAAAGCTTTCGGCCAGGCGTTGTTGCAACTCAGGGCGCACTTTGAGCCGGTCCACCACCACATCGACATCGTGCTTTTCGTTTTTCTTCAGCGCTGGAATGTCTTGCGCTTCATAGACGACGCCATTGATGCGAAAACGCACATAGCCTTGGGCCTGCATGTGCGCAAACACATCTAAAAACTCGCCTTTTTTCTCACGCGCCACCGGGGCCAAAATCATCAGCCGCGTGTCCTGCGGCAGCGCGAGTACCGCATCGACCATTTGGCTGACGGTTTGCGCTTGCAGGGGCTGGCCGTGGTTCGGGCAGTAGGGCGTGCTGGCGCGGGCAAACAGCAGGCGCAGGTAATCGTGGATCTCGGTCACCGTGCCCACGGTAGAGCGCGGGTTGTGGCTGGTGGCTTTTTGTTCGATGGAGATGGCGGGCGACAGGCCCTCAATCATGTCCACATCGGGCTTGTCCATCAGCTGCAAAAACTGCCGCGCGTAGGTAGACAGGCTTTCCACATAGCGGCGCTGGCCTTCGGCGTACAGGGTGTCAAAGGCAAGGCTGGATTTTCCCGAGCCGGACAAGCCGGTAATCACCACCAACTGGTTGCGCGGAATGTCCAGATCGATGTTTTTCAGATTATGGGTGCGCGCCCCCCGAATGCTGATGCTGGGCTGGCGCAGACTGCGGCCCAGATAGGTGCCGGCCTCTTCGCCCAGTTCGGCAGCCAAGTTGATCGGAGTGTGTGGAGTGTTCAAAACGTGCGCGCCCAGCCAAACCGCGCATTATCACCAAGCGCGGGTTTGCCAGGCCCCCAGCCCCGGCTTTGCCCTTGGGCGGTGCCCGCTAGCTGCCTAGGCACTTTCCCGCATCGCCAGCGGTGTTCAAAGGCGAGATAATGGCCCACTATCTTGGAGAAAAGCCATGGCATCCGTCAATAAAGTCATCCTCGTGGGCAATTGCGGCCGCGACCCTGAAATCCGTTATTTGCCCTCCGGCCAAGCCGTGGCTAACGTCAGCATCGCCACCAGCAGCCGCCGCAAAGACAAAAACACCGGCGAGTCGATTGAAGACACCCAGGGGCACCGCGTTACTTTTTACGACCGCCTGGCCGAAATCGCCGGGGAATACCTGAAAAAAGGCCGTCCCGCCTACATCGAAGGGCGCTTGAAGTACGGCAAATACACCGACCAGGCCGGCGTCGAGAAAAACACGGTGGACATCATCGCCACCGAACTGCAACTGCTCGGTGGCCGCGAAGGCATGGGCGCTCCGTCCGAAGGCGAAGACGGCGGCCAGCGCCGCGCCGCACCGGCAGCGCGCCCGTCGGCCCCCGCCCCGGCACGCACCGCGCCCGCCGCGCGCCCGGCCAGCGGCTTTGACGACATGGACGACGATATTCCGTTTTAATTTACATCTAAGCCTATGGCAGTAGCTCCCAAGGTTCAAGGGCCTGCGTCCTACTTTCCCTCCATCGAAAAGAAATACGGCCAGCCCATGGCCCATTGGTTCGCGATGGTGGAAACCCGCAGCGGCGCCAAGCACATGGAAATCGTGAATTGGCTCAAGGCTGAGCATGGCATGGGGCATGGGCACGCCAATGCCGTGGTGGGGTATTGCTTGGCGCACAAGCGCTGAGCGTTAACAAGGTTTGCAAGTACAAGGGGACCCCTACATCAACGCGTGATTGCGACAGTCAGGCCATTGGCTTTGTCTCTGCTGCACCAAATATGGAGCCCACATACGGCACCCCCAGTGTCCGCATACGCTTGGCCATACACAAAACCGCATGGTCTTTGCTCAGCAAGCCTGCTTGGTGCGCCAGTGCCAGGTCGATAAAGCACTGGTCATCAGGGTCTTTGCAGCGCAATGGCGCGCGCGGGGCTACTTCCACTGGGTGGCTGTGCGTGTCGAAGTCGCCCAGCAAATCATCGGCGCTGCACTGGTAAAAGTCCATGCTTTTCGCGATATGCGGGTAGGCCAGCACCCGGGCCAGTTCCTCGCGCATGGGCGCGGTGCTGATCCAGCGGATGCGCGCTTGCGCCAAGGCCTCGCGCAGCGGCTGGGCGGCGGGGTCTGCAAAGAGAAAAACATCGAGCACGATATTGGTGTCCAGCACCCAAAGCGGGCGCAGTGCTGTCTCGGTGGATGCTGGTGGCTGGCTCAACTACGCGCTCGCGGGGTGGGCTAGGGTCGCCGCCGGCGCAGAGGTTTCGGTTTTCGCGCTTTGCCCTGAAGTGCTTAGGTGTGTTGCCATGCAATAGTGCAGCGCCGTGTCAGGCTTTGCTTTGCGTTTGGGCCGGAGTCGCTGCGGGCTCCATCTTGCTTTTGTCCATACGCCCTGCCACCAGGTCAAATTTGAACAATCGGCATTCGATAGGCCCATTCCACAGCGGCACGCGGCGCGATTCTTTTAGGCGCATCTTGCCTGGCAGTTTCAGGTCCGGCGTCAGCACCCAGGCGCTCCAGCCGCTGAAGTGCTTTTTCCAGTGGCTGGCCAGTTGGTTAAAAAACGCGCCGCCTTCTTCGGTCTCGGCCACTTCGCGGGCACCAAAGCGCGCGCCTTCGCCGGCCACGCCGCCCACTTCAATGCGCTCGCCATAGGGCGGGTTGAGTAGCATCATCCCGCCGCCTTCGATGGGCGGCATGCGCTGCAAAGCATCGCCGCCACGAAAGCTGATGACTCCAGCCACACCGGCGCGCTGCGCATTGCGCTCTGCAAAATCGACCATGCGGTGTGACACATCGCTGCCGTAAATCAGGGGCGCGTCGCC
>CAMCJY010000296.1 GCA_945875225.1 Comamonas sp. lk
AGCCTAAACCTTTTTTCACTCGGCTTACCGGTGATGATTGTGGCCGGCTTTGCGGTGATGATGGTCGCCCTGCCCAGCATGGGCGCACGCATTGAATGGCTCTGGATGCAGGGCTTTATGGAAATACGGGGCCAGATCAGCCCTGCCGGAGGCTAAGCCATGGCAGAAGACAGCGGCGACCGCACCGAAGACCCCACCGCGCGGCGTCTCAAGCGTGCGCGCGATGACGGCCAGGTCGCCCGCTCGAACGAACTGCCGGCGGCAGCCGTCATGATTTTCAGCGTCTTCATGCTGCTGATGCTGGGCGATGTGTGGTTCAAACAGTTATCGGTGTATTTCGGCGCCGGCTTTACTTTTGACCGCAAGTTACTCGAGTCGCCCATGCTGCTACCGGCCGCCTTTGGCAGCCAATTGCTCCATGGCCTGCTACTGGTCTTGCCGCTGATGCTGCTCACCATGGTGGTGGCGATATTGGCTTCGGGCGCCACCGGCGGCTTCTTGTTTTCGCTCAAATCCATACTGCCCGATTTTTCCAAACTCAACCCCATTAGCGGGATGAAAAAAATCGTCGGCGTCAATGCCGCCGTCGAATTGCTTAAATCGATATTGAAAATGGTCTTGATCGGCACCGTGCTGGTCAATTTGCTGAGCAACCACTTTGCCGAACTCATGGCCCTGGGCTCCATGGCCATGGAGCCGGCCTTGGCCAAAGCCGGCAGCCTGATTTCCGAATCGGTGATGTGGCTCACGCTGTGCCTGGTGCTGATCGCCATGATCGATGTGCCTTACCAAAAATACAGCTTTATGAAGCGCATGCGCATGACCAAGCAAGAGATCAAGGACGAGCACAAAGACATGGAAGGCCGCCCCGAGGTGAAGGCGCAAATCCGCCGTCGCCAGCGTGAAGTCTCCACCGCACGCATGATGCAAAAAGTCAAAGAAGCCGACGTCATCATCACCAACCCAGAACACTTTGCGGTAGCCCTGTCCTACGACCCGACCTCTGACGGTGCGCCCCTGCTGCTAGCCAAAGGCGTTGACCACAGCGCCGCGCGGATTCGCGAAGAAGGCAAAACGCACAGCATCGAAATTTTTGCCGCACCCGAACTCGCCCGTGCGCTGTACTTCACCACCGAGCTGGACCAACCCATCCCCGAGGCCCTGTATTTCGCCGTGGCCCAGGTGATTGCGTACGTGTTCAGCCTGGCCCAGGTGGAGCCGGGGGTTGACCCGATGGCGCGCCCGGCACCCAAGCTTCCGGCGTCCATGCTGTTTGATACCAACGGTAAGCCCTTGCACCCTGAGGCAGTAGCCGCATGACCGAACTTCACTTCCCTGGCGACGACAGCATTGCGGGCGTGCAGCCGCTGCTCTTTCGCGTTGCCGACCGCATGCGCCTGGAGGGCTATGTCTCTGCCCTGGTACAGGACAATATGAGCCTGTCCCTGGTCAGTGGCTTTGACGCCATCTTGGACCACTACGGCAAATTGCTGGTCGCCCGCCTGCGCGAAGCGGCGCCGCACATAGGTCTGGAAGTCTGCTTTCCTGCCAGCGCCGACGCCCTGATCACCCGTTTTAACGAAGTGCTGCAGGACTACTCCATCGAAGACGCGATGGGCGCCAAATTCCATAACGCTCCGCCCAAAATCTGGATCGTGCACGACGCCGGCGCACTGCCGGACAATGAAATTCAGCTGCTGGCGCGCTTGGTGCAACATTTCCCCGGCGCCAACATCCGCGTGGTGATGTTGTTTAACGCCTCCAGCCAAAAACAAAAACTGCTGGCCGCTTTCGGCCGGCGCATCCTCAGCTGGGAAATCGAGCCACCCACGGCTGAGCAATCCGATATCTTGTTGGAGCAGGCCCGGGCCCAAGGCCGCGAAGGCGTGGTCGGCGCGCTGCTGCGCCAGATTTCGCCGCATAAACGGCCGGCATTACACCCCATGGCCATGCCCGAGCTGGTGGTCGAACCCCCGCCTACGGCGCCGATGGCCGACGCCAAAGCCCCGGCTGCGCCTGCCCAAGACGCGCCTGCAACACCAGACAGCGCACCTTCGCGCAAACTCTGGCTCTGGGCCAGCTTGGCAGCGGCGCTCCTTTCGGCATGTGTTTTCGGCGTCTTGGTGCTTTACGGCATCATCCCCACCGGCGCCAAGGCGGTGCAGGAACTGCAAGACTTGCTGCGTGGCGACAGCGCCCCCGCCCTCAGTGCCGCCAGCAGCGCAAGCGATGCGGCTGCGGTCAGTGCGCCACCAGCCCCACCCGATGCCAGTCGTGCAGCCGAAGCGGCAAACCCCGCACCATTGGCTGCCACCGCAGCACCCGCCTTGGCCGCGCCCCCCAAACCGGTCGAAGAAGTGGAAACCATTGTTCTGCCTTCTGGCGCGCGCAGCAAAGTCGCTGCGGCCACGCCCGAGCCAGTGGCCAGAGAAGTGAAAGAAGCGCCCAAGGCAGCCGACGAGGCCACTATTTCGCAAAACCAGGCGGGGCAAGCCTGGGTACGCCAGATGCCCGCAGGCACCTTCCTGGTCCAGCACACCATCTTTCCCACGTACGCCGAGGCCAATGCCTGGCTGCAAGCCCACCCCACGCTGCGCCGCGCACGCATCGTGGCCAATTACCTGCCCAACCTACCCACGCTGCAGTACTCGGTGGTCTCAGGGCCTTTTAGCTCGCTAGGCGATGCCAGTGCTTATGCCGATAGCCCGGGCGTGCCCAAAGACCCGCAAATTCGCTCGGCACGTTTCATGAAAGAACAGTTTTCGCAGGACAACATGGTGGGCGCCAACCCGCGGCGCGCGGAGAATAGGCGATGAGCGAGCCAGAATTTTTCCCCAGCCATGCACCTCACAAAGTGGAGATGCCCGAAGGCAGCAATGTTGCCAAAAGCAAGTCAGCGCACGTAGGCACCGATATCCGGCGCGTCGCCAAAGACGAAACCATGGTCGACGAAGCACTAGAGATTACGTCGGACAACATCGTTCGTTTGGAAAATGCCACGGCGGCCGCCAGCAATATCGTCAAGTTACCGCCAAGTACAAAAAAAGTACTCAAAACCGTCGCAATTGCGAGCGCAG
>CAMCJY010000297.1 GCA_945875225.1 Comamonas sp. lk
TCGGACGCCGCCCTGGCAGTGCAGCACGCCGACATCCACTTCATCGCCGTGGGTACGCCGCCCGGCGAAGACGGTAGCGCCGACCTGCGCCATGTACTGGCGGTCGCCAAAACCATCGCCAGCCATCTATCGGGCTACGCCGTCATCGTTGACAAATCCACCGTGCCGGTAGGCACCGCCGACCGTGTCAGCGAGGCGATCGCCCAAACGCTCAAGGAGCGCGGCCAGGAGATTGAGTTTGATGTGGTCTCCAACCCCGAGTTCTTGAAAGAAGGCGCCGCCGTGGCGGACTGTCAGCGCCCGGACCGCATCGTGATCGGCACCCATAGCGCGCGTGCGGAAAAATTGATGCGCGAGTTGTACGAGCCCTTTAACCGCAACCACGACAAAATCATCGTCATGAGCCCGCGCAGCGCGGAGATGACCAAATACGCCGCCAACTGCATGCTGGCAACCCGTATCAGCCTGATGAACGAAATGGCGATCGTCGCTGAAGGGCTAGGTGCTGACATCGAGTCGGTGCGCCAGGGCATTGGCAGCGACCAGCGCATCGGTTA
Source organism: Comamonas sp. lk (assembly GCA_945875225.1). Lineage (GTDB taxonomy): Bacteria > Pseudomonadota > Gammaproteobacteria > Burkholderiales > Burkholderiaceae_C > Allorhodoferax. The sequence continues at coordinate 558 of CAMCJY010000297.1, forward strand.
CCACTTTATTTACGCGGGCGCAGGCTACGGCGGAAGCTGTTTTCCCAAAGACATCAGCGCCCGGGTCAAGTCGGCCCAGCAGATCGGCATGGACCCCTTTATCCTGAACGCGGTCGAGGCGCGCAACCAGGCGCAAAAGCGGGTGATCTTCGACAAACTCAAGGCGCACTTTCTGGGTGACTTGTCCAATAAGGTGATCGGGCTCTGGGGCTTGGCCTTCAAACCCAATACCGACGATATGCGCGAGGCGCCCAGCCGTGTGCTGATGGAAGCCTTGTGGCAGGCCGGAGCGCGGGTGCAAGCCTACGACCCGGCAGCGATGGACGAGACGCAGCATATTTACGGTCCACGCCCTGATCTTTTGCTCTGCGGTACCAAAGAGGCGGCGATGCAAGATGCCGACGCGCTGGTCATCATGACCGAATGGCGCCAATTCAAAGCGCCAGACTTTGAGGCCATCAAGATCGCCTTAAAGCAGCCTTTGATTTTTGACGGACGCAACTTGTTCGACCCTGCCCGCATGCGCGAGCGCGGCTTTGTTTACCAGGGCATTGGCCGATGAGCGCCGTGCTGGCTCTGGTGGCCGAGCTTCCCTGGCGCGCGCGCTTTGCCAGCCTGGTGGCCTGGCTGTTTAACAGCCTGTGCCTGCTCATGCTGCCGGTCATGCCCGTCGTGATGAGTATCTTGCTGCGTGACCTGCGCTTTGTCCGCAACTACCGCGTATACCTGCGCAAGTTCGTGGTGCACTTCCAGGCCTTGCGCGAAGGCCCGGTGCAGCACTATCTGGCCGACGTGTTTTTGCGCGAAAAACAAGTGCCGGCGCATATTGAGGGTGAATGTATCCAATGCGGCAACTGCTGCCTGGACAAACGCTGCGCATTTTTAGAGCCGGTGGGTGAAGGTAAATTGGGCTGCGGTATTTACGGCACCTACTTGCGCCGCTATTCCAACTGCGGCTCCTTCCCTTTGCATGCGCACGACATTGCGCGCTACCAGTGCCCTAGTTATTTTGTGGTTGCCGCGCCGAAAACTATCTGGATCGGCAAATCGCAAGACTAGGCTTTGCGGTGCTTAAGGCGCCGCCAGGCCGGCCGAACCTAAAGAGGGCACGCCGGCCATTTCTTCCTGCCATACCACCGCGCGCATGATGGCCTCGGTGGCCTCCACGATGCTGGGCCAGCCCATGCCGGCCGCCGTTGCCGCAGCGCGCAGTCCTATAGCCCGCAGGTTCTCTGGAGCGTTGAGCAGGCTTTGTGCTGCCATCACAAAGCTGGGTTCCGATTCGGGGTCGGCCAACATGCCGTTAACGCCGTTGCGGATGATGTCGCCCGCCGCTGCGTGGTCAAAGGCCACCACCGCCAGACCCGAGGCCATAGCCTCCAAGGTCACGTTGCCAAAAGTCTCGGTCTTGCTGGCAAATACAAACACGTCTGCACTGGCGTAATGGCGTGCCAGGTCCTCGCCGGTCCGAAAGCCCGCAAAAATGATGCCCTTGTCTTGCGCCTGCTCCAGTTCAGCGCGCATCGGCCCGTCACCCACCATCACCAAGCGTAAACCGGGCTGCAACTGCTTGGCTGCCTGGTAGGTTTTGATGACCAACTGCAAATTCTTTTCTACGGCGATGCGCCCGACGTACAGCATCACCGGGCTGTCGTCCTGCACGCCCCATTGCGCGCGCAAACCGGCGTCGCGCTTAGCAGGGGAGAACAACTGCGTCTCCACCCCTCGCGGCACCACATGCAAGCCTTTAAAGCCTTTGCGGCCCAGTTCATGCGCCAAATTGGCCGTGGGCACCATGGTGGCGTGGGCGCTGTTGTGGAACTTTTTCATGTACGCCAGAATCGCGCCGCTCAGCCAGGCCAGACCATAGTGCTGGCTATAGGCGTGAAAGTTGGTACGAAAGTCGGTACTCACCGGCAGTTTGAGCTTGCGTGCCGCTTGCAGCGCCGACCAGCCCAGCGGGCCTTCGGTGGCAATGTGCACCACGTCCGGGCGCTGGCGCGTCCAGAGTTTGAGCAATTCGCGTTTGGCCGGCAGGCCCATGCGCAATTGTTTATAAAACGGGATAGGAATGCCGCGCACCAGCACTTCTTCAAAATTGGTGGTGTGGTCGGCGGTTTGCCCTGCTTGCTGACGCGGCCGGACCAGCCACACCAGATGTCCGCGCTCGCGCAGACCGAGCACAATTTTGGACAAGGTATGCGCCACCCCGTTGATATCAGGCGGGTAGGTCTCGGTGACCACGGCGATTTTGAGCGCAGTGTGCGTAGGCGCAATGCGCTCAACCGAGATAGTAGAGGGTATGCTCATGCTTACGAATGTCGCAAAGCAATGCAGCAGTTTCATGAAGATTGCATGACGTTTCAATGAAATGCCAATGGCGGGCGTGATACCTGGGTTTTGTCATCAAGTTTTCATGTAAAACCGAGACATTGCGATGGCTAGGGCGCTTCGTGCCTAGTCTTTATGTCCATCAGGAGCCAATATGCATCCCTTCTTTGAAACTGTCGCCAC
>CAMCJY010000298.1 GCA_945875225.1 Comamonas sp. lk
AGCATGATGCCCAGGGCCGCGATGCTGTAAATCAGCACAAAAGTGAGTTGCGCCAGCCAGTACTCGGTAAATAGCCAAGGCGCGCCCAGCAGCAGTAATACCAAAGCGCTATACCAGAAGGTGTGGCCTTGGTGCTTGGCCAGGCCAATGTCCTGGGCGTATTCGGTTTTGAAAATAAAACGCATGCTCAGACCTTGTTGCGTAGTTTTTCGCCGAACAAGCCATTGGGCCGCACCATCAGCATGACCAACACCACGATGTAAGCTGCCGTGTCCTTGAAACCGTCGGGCAAGTAAAAGCCGGAAAAGGCCTCCACCAAGCCGATCACCAGGCCACCCACAATCGCCCCAGGCAGGCTGCCAAAGCCACCGACTACCGCCGCTGGAAAAGCTTTCAAGCCGATAAAGCCCATGTTGGCATGCACAAAGGTAATGGGCGCCAGCAAAAGCCCCGCGATACTGGCTACTGCCGCTGCCAGCGCCCAGGCAATGCTGTTGAGGCGTTTTACAGGAATGCCCATGTAATACGCCGCCAACTGATTTTGCGAAGTGGCCTGCATGGCAATGCCCAGCTTGCTGTAGCGAAACAGCGCGAACAACAAAATACACAGGACGCCCGTGGCGGCAATCACGACCATGTGCTCCACGTTCAAAATCAGGCCGCCCATTTTCCAAATTTCATCTTTGTAGGGCACTGGCAAGGCCTGCGTTTCGGTGCCGATATTTGGGATCATGGTGATGAGGCCGCGCGCCACATAGCCTACGCCAATGGTGAGCATCACAACGGAAAAGGCCGGCTGCCCCAAAATAGGACGGATCACCGCCATTTCGATCAGTGCGCCCACCAAGGCCATTGCCACAATGGCTGAAATGATGGCCAGCCAATAAGGCATGCCCAGCATCGTCATCGCCACCAGGCCACCAAAAGCACCCAGCATCATCAGCTCGCCCTGGGCAAAACTAACGGTCTCGGTAGCCTTGTAAATCAGGACAAACCCGAGTGCGATCAGTCCGTAAATGCAGCCTTGGGCTACACCACTGATCAACAATTGAAAAAACTGCACCATGCCTCCTAGATTGAACCACCCCGGGTTATAGCCCTGTTTTGAAATTTCTTTGCTAGGGTTGCTACCAATTTCAATAGATAAATTGACACCCGCTAGGGTTTAACGCATCTGACATACGCTCAGGCCTTGGGGATTTCCCTTGGTTTTCCAGCGTCGTCGATAGCCACATAGGTGACAAGGGCCTCTGTCACTTTGATGTAACTGCCCTGATTACGAAAGCGCTCGGCGAACACTTCGACCTTTACCGTAATGGAGGTACGGCCTATGCGCACCACTTTGGAAAAGAACGACAAGATGTCGCCCACGCGCACCGGCTGCTTGAAGATGAACTCGTTGACCGCCACCGTCGCCATGCGGCCCTGGGTATAGCGCGCGGGCAGCACCGAGCCGGCCAAATCCACCTGGGCCATGACCCAGCCGCCAAAGATATCGCCGTTGGCATTGCAGTCGCCCGGCATGGGAATCACTTTAAGCACCAGTTCTTGGTCGGTGGGCAAAGCGGTGCTTGGGGCGGTAGCGTGGGACATGGGCACAATCTCGGGTTAACGCTTCGAATTGTCACCCATGCGCTCTTTCGGCCCCGCCTCCAGCTCCCAGACCCCGCCCGCCACCCTGAGTGCCGCCGCGGCTCAGGCCGGTGACTGGAGCACTTTGCAGCGCCTTTTCCCTTATTTGTGGCTCTACAAATGGCGGGTTATGGTGGCGCTGACGCTGATGGTGGGCGCCAAAGTGGCCAATGTGGGCGTGCCCCTGCTGCTTAAAAACCTGGTGGACAGCCTGACGCTGCAGCCCGGCCAGCTCACTGCGGTGCTGGTCGTGCCGGTGGCGCTCTTGATCGCCTACGCTGCGCTGCGCCTGTCCACCACCTTGTTTGCCGAATTGCGTGATCTGGTCTTTGCCAAAGCCACCGAAGGCGCCGCGCGCAGCATCTCGCTGCAGGTGTTCCGGCATTTGCACGCCCTGAGTTTGCGCTTTCACTTGGAGCGCCAGACCGGCGGCATGACGCGCGATATCGAGCGCGGCACCCGGGCGGTGCACTCCCTGGTGTCGTATTCGCTGTACAGCATTATTCCCACGCTGATCGAAGTGGGCTTGGTGCTGACGCTGCTGGCGGTCAAGTTTGATGTCTGGTTTGCCGGTATCACCATCATCGCTTTGGTGCTCTACATCGTCTTTACCATCAGCATGACCGAGTGGCGTACCGAGTTTCGCAAGCGCATGAATGAGCTGGACTCCAAGGCCCACAGCCGCGCCATCGACTCGCTGCTGAACTTTGAGACCGTCAAATACTTCAATAACGAAGAATTCGAAGCCCGGCGCTATGACGAAAACCTGGAGCGCTACCGCCGTGCCGCCTTGCAAAGCCAGCGCAGCTTAAGCATGCTCAATGCCGGCCAGCAACTCATTATTGCCAGCGGTCTGGTGGCTATGCTCTGGCGCGCCACCCAAGGCGTAGTCGATGGCCGTATGACGCTGGGCGATCTGGTCATGGTCAATGCCTTCATGATCCAGATTTACATACCGCTTAATTTTCTGGGTGCGATTTACCGCGAACTGAAACAAAACCTGACGGACCTGGAAAAAATGTTCACCCTGCTCGAACGCGAGCAGGAAATTGCCGACGCGCCCGACGCCCGCGATGTGCGCTTGCATGAGCAAGACGCCACTGGCCAATGGCAGGCCAGCATCCGCTTTGCGCATGTATTTTTTGCCTATGACCCTGCGCGGCCCTTGCTGCACGACATCAGCTTTGACATACCGGCGGGCAAAACCGTAGCGGTGGTCGGGCCTTCGGGCTCGGGCAAAAGCACCTTGGCGCGCTTGCTCTACCGTTTTTACGATGTGCAGCAAGGTAGTATTTACATTGCCGGGCAAAATATTCAAAGCCTGACGCAAACCAGTTTGCGCGCTGCCATAGGCATCGTGCCGCAAGACACCGTGCTGTTTAACGACACCGTGGAATACAACATCGCCTATGGCCGCCCCGGCAGCACGCTGGCGCA
>CAMCJY010000299.1 GCA_945875225.1 Comamonas sp. lk
AGTGATTTGACGCGCTGCAGTGCAAATATCTTGCGGAAGATGGCCGCCCAACTGGCAATGGAGACCAGCATCAATGAGAGCATCACCAACTGCACTACCCAGCTGGCATGCAACACGAGTTGAAGAATATCGAGGTCCTGATTCATGGATAGGCCTTGTAGGTGAAAAACGCCTGCGGCAAAGCGCGCATTATCCGGCCAGCATGGCCCGCAGCCGCTCAATAGCGGTATGCAATTGTTCCATGGAGCTGGCGGTGGAAAAACGCACAAATTGCGCGCCGTGGGCAGGTCCGAAATCGCGCCCCGGTGTGATGGCGACATGGGCGCGATCCATCACGGCAAAAGAAAAATCCCAGCTGTCTTTGACCCCTAAGTGCGCGCAGGCATCGGTGCAATCGGCCCAGGCGTAAAAAGCGCCGTCAGGCATCACCGGCACGCTCAGCCCCAGCGCATTGAGCGCCGGTACAAAGTAATCGCGCCGCTGTGCAAAGGCCTGGCGGCGGCTTTCGTACAGCGCGATACTTTCATCTTCAAAGCAGGCCAGCGCAGCGTGCTGGGCAATCGTACTCGGGCAGATAAACAGGTTTTGCGCCAGCCGCTCTATCACCGGCACCAGGGCCGCAGGGAGCACCATCCAGCCCAGGCGCCAGCCGGTCATATTGAAGTATTTGCTAAAGCTGTTGATGCTGATGACCGAGTCATCCAAAGCCCGGGCGCTCACGCCGAAATGCGCGTCATAGCTGAGCGGCAGGTAAATTTCATCGACCAGGGTGATGCCGCCGCGCGACTGCACTACCGCATGGATGCGCGCCATTTCAGCCGGGTCAATCGAGCTGCCGGTGGGGTTGGAGGGCGAGGCCAGCAAGACGCCACGGGTTTTGGGCCCCCAGGCTTCTTGTACTTGATCGGCGCTGAGTTGAAAGCGCTGCGCAGCAGTGGTCGGCAACAAGATGGCGCGCGCATCGGCTGCGCTGACGAAATGCCGGTTGCAGGGGTAGCTGGGGTCGGGCATCAGTACTTCGTCTCCGGCATCAAGCAGCGCCAGGCAGGCCATTTGCAAGGCTGCCGATGCGCCGGCCGTCACGACGATGCGGCTTGCCGCAATATCTAAACCGAAGCGCTGGAGGTACCAGTGGCTGATGCGCTCACGCAGCGCTGGCAATCCGGTAGCTTGGGTGTACTGGCTCAGGCCGGCGCTGATAGCGCGCTGCGCCGCCTCTTGCACCAAGGGTGGCGCGGTGAAGTCGGGCTCGCCGATGTTGAGAAACACCATGGGCCGCGCACTGTCTTGCACCTGCTGTGCCAACGCGGAGGCGGCCTTGGCCACTTCCATGACATAAAAAGGTTCAATGGCCTGGGCGCGCCGGGAAATTTGCATGGACGGGCAGGGCTCAGGCACTGTGGCGCGCTGCGCGGTCGGCCTGCACTTCCAGGGCGCGCAGTTCGGGCGCCAGGCCATTGAGCACCGCATTGACGTATTTATGGCCATCGGTACCGCCAAATTCTTTAGCCAGCTCCACGCATTCATTGAGCACCACGCGCCAGGGTACATCCGGGCAGTGCTGCATTTCATAGACGCCGATCCATAGCACCACCCGCTCAATCGGCGAGATCTCGCTCAGCGGCCGATCCAAGCGGGTGCTGATCAGTTGGTCAGCCTGGGATGCTTGCGCGATGCAGCCATGCAGCAAGGCGTCGAAATGCAGCGCATCGGCCTTGGAAAAGCCAGACAGGTCGCGGGTGAAAACATCAATATCAGCGGGCAGATTTTTACCCACCAGGCTTTGGTACAGGCCTTGCACGGCAAACTCACGTGCCCGGCTGCGTTTGTTTTTGGTGGCGGTTTTGCGCACGCCAGTGCTACTCAGTTTGGCTTGCGTGTCCTGTGCGGGCCCCGGAGTGTGGGTGTCGGCCATTAAATTTTTTCCAACAAGTTGGCCATCTCAATGGCCACGCGCGCCGCATCGCTGCCTTTGACCGATTGGCGCGCAATGGCTTGGCTTTGGTTTTCGGTAGTGAGTATGGCGTTGGCAATCGGAATTTGAAAATCCAGGGCAATGCGCGTCACTCCGGCGCTTGATTCATTAGCCACCAACTCAAAGTGGTAAGTCTCGCCGCGGATGATGCAGCCGATGGCAATCAAGGCATCAAACTTCGACGTCTCGGCAAGGGCTTGTAAGGCGACCGGTACTTCCAGGGCGCCAGGGACGCTGACCTGGTGGATATCGCGCTCGGCCACGCCCAGCGCCAGCAACTCCTGCCTGCAGGCGCTGCTCAGTGCATTCGTCACTTCCTGGTTAAAGCGCGCTTGCACGATGCCGATACGCAGGTTTTTGCCTTGCAAACGTTGGTCTTGGTTATCGATATTGCCTTTGTCAGCACCAAACATGGGTTTCTTTCCGGTTCAAAAAAAATCAGGGGGCAGGGGCGTTCAAGTAGCCCACGGTTTCCAGGCCATAGCCGGCCATGCTGGGCATGCGGCGCGGGCTGCCCATGAGGCGCATTTTTTGCACGCCGCACAAGCGCAGAATCTGGGCGCCGATACCGTAGGTACGTAAATCCATGCGGCCCCGCTCGGGTGCTTGGGCGGGGCGCGCCGTGCCTTCAAACTGGGCCAGCAACTGCTCGCCGGTTTCGCCGCAATTGAGCAGCACCAGCACGCCTTTGCCCTCGCGCGCCAAAAACGCCAGACTCGCGTCCAGACTCCAGGAATGCAAGGTGCGCCCTGCTTCCAGGGCATCGAGTACCGACATCGGCTCATGCACCCGTACGGCAACGGCTTCGCTTGCATCCCATTGTCCCTGCACCAGCGCCAAATGCACACCTTGGCCGGTAGAGTCTTGAAAAGCATGCGCCTGAAAACTGCCAAAGGCAGTTTGCAATTGCCGGCTGGCCTTGCGCTCAACCAGCGACTCCACGCGGCTGCGGTGGGCGATCAGGTCGGCAATGGTGCCGATTTTCAGGCCATGCTCGGCGGCAAACAACTGCAAGTCCGGCAGGCGCGCCATGGTGCCGTCGTCCTTCATGATTTCGCAAATCACCGATGCCGGTGTGCAGCCTGCCAT
>CAMCJY010000300.1 GCA_945875225.1 Comamonas sp. lk
CAGCGCCCGAGGCGGCGCGCGCGGTAGGCAAATCAGTGAAATACCAGCACTCAACCAGCGGGTTCATGCGCGCCAGCATGGGCGCCAGGTCTTTATCCCCCATGGCTCCAAAAATCGCATGGGTGCGCGGGAAAAAGCCCATGGCATCCAAATTGGCCGCCAGCGCCGCCACCGAATGCGGGTTGTGGGCCACATCTAGCACCAGGGTCGGCTTGCCCGGAATAATCTGAAAGCGTCCGGTAAATTCCACCATGGCCAGACCATTGCGAATGGCCTGCGCGGTAACCGGGAGCTGGTCCCGCAAAGCCGTCAAAGCCGCTAGAACGCCGGCGGCGTTGACCAGCTGGTTGGCGCCACGCAAAGCGGGATAGGCCAGGCCGCTGTAACGCCGCCCCCGACCCGCCCACTCCCATTGCTGCGGATCGCCTCGGGTGTTGAAGTCCCGGCCCACGCGCCACAGGTCAGCGCCGATTTCCATGGCATGGTCCAGCACGCTTTGCGGCGGCACCGGGTCGCTCACTACCACTGGGCGACCGGTGCGCATGATGCCGGCCTTTTCAAAGCCAATGGTTTCGCGGTCGGTGCCCAAAAACTCCATATGGTCCAGGTCGATGCTGGTGATCACCGCGCAATCGGCGTCGATGATGTTGACCGCGTCCAAGCGCCCGCCCATGCCGACTTCCAAAAGCGCCACATCCAGGGGTTGAGCCCGCATCACATCCAGGATGGCCAGGGTGGAAAACTCAAAATAAGTGAGTGACACCGGCTCTGGGCCTTCGGTGCGCGCAGCCTCCACTCTGACAAAGCCTTGCGTCAAGGCATCGGACGCGACGTTCTGGCCTTGCAGGCGCAGGCGCTCTTCAAAATGCACCAAATGCGGCGAGGAATACACCGCCGTGCGGTAACCCGCCTGCATCAAGATGGACTCCAGCATGGCGCAGGTGGAACCCTTGCCGTTGGTGCCAGCCACGGTGATCACGGTGCAGGGCAAGTGCAAATCCATGCGCTGCGCCACCTGGCGCACCCGCTCCAAGCCCATGTCGATGTTTTTAGGATGCAATTGCTCGCAATAGGCCAGCCAGTCGGTTAAATTTTTCATAGGATCAGGATTGTCGCGCAGGCTGACAAAGGCCTTGAGCCGGGCCGTGGCATCATCGCGGCCATGAAAAATACCGCCTCCTCTGCGGCCATCACCGTGTTTGGCATCCCCAACTGCGACACCGTCAAAAAGGCACGCCTATGGCTGCAGGACCAGGGCCTGGCCTACCACTTTCATGATTTCAAAAAAGACGGCGTGCCGCCCGCCGCCCTGGCCCGCTGGATGCAGGCGCTGGGCTGGGAGGTGCTGCTCAACCGCAAGGGTACGACTTGGCACAAACTCGACCCGGTCTTGCAAAACAGCGTGGGGGACGCGGCCAGCGCAGCGGCGCTGATGCAGGCCCAAGCCAGCGTGATAAAGCGGCCCGTGGTGCAGTGGCCTGATGGCCGCATCACCGTAGGCTTTGCACCCCAGAGCTTTGCGGATCTGCTGCCTTAAAATCAAAGGCTTTGCGGGCGGCCCGCTTGCACTGAACAGTCGCCCATTTCCCAGCCGCGCCGGGCATCTGCCGGCCCCTACCGAATCACAGCCATGAGCACCACCCACCTCCAAAGCGCCAGCATCACCACCCAAGCCAGTGTCTATTTCGACGGTAAATGCGTCAGCCACAGCCTCACTATGGCGGATGGAAGCAAAAAATCTGTCGGCGTAGTACTCGCCGCCGAACTCACTTTTGGCACCGCAGCACCGGAAATCATGGAATGCGTGGCCGGCGCCTGTGAATACTTGCTCTTAGGCGCCAGCCACTGGGCCAGCTGCCAGCCTGGCGAAAGTTTTAGCGTGCCTGGACAGAGCAGTTTTCAAATCCGCGTGGCCGACGCCTTTCATTACATCTGCCATTACGGCTAAGCCCCGAGCCCCGACCCTTTCAGCCTAGGCCCCTATGTCCACCATTCTTCAAAACATCCCCGCAGGCCAGAAAGTCGGTATCGCGTTTTCCGGCGGCCTCGATACCAGCGCCGCCTTGCACTGGATGCGCAACAAAGGCGCGATTCCCTACGCTTATACGGCGAACCTGGGCCAGCCCGACGAGGCAGACTACGATGAAATTCCGCGCAAAGCCATGGAATATGGGGCAGAGCATGCACGTTTGATAGATTGCCGCAGCCAGTTGGCTGCCGAAGGGATTGCTGCTTTGCAAAGTGGTGCCTTTCATATTTCCACCGGTGGCCTGACGTACTTCAACACCACGCCTATCGGGCGCGCCGTGACCGGCACCATGCTGGTGGCCGCCATGAAAGAAGACGATGTGCATATCTGGGGCGATGGCAGCACCTACAAAGGCAATGACATCGAGCGCTTTTACCGCTATGGACTGCTTACCAACCCCGCGCTGAAAATCTACAAACCCTGGCTGGATCAGGCCTTCATCGACGAACTCGGTGGGCGTGCGGAAATGTCTGCATTCATGACCCAAGCGGGTTTTGGCTACAAGATGTCGGCGGAAAAAGCCTATTCCACCGACTCCAATATGCTGGGGGCCACCCATGAGGCCAAAGACCTAGAGCACCTGAGCAGCGGTATGACCATCGTCAACCCCATCATGGGCGTGGCCTTTTGGAAGGACGAGGTCAGCATCGCGCGCGAAGACGTGCGGGTGCGCTTTGACGAAGGCCGGCCGGTTGCGCTCAATGGCGTGGAGTACCCGGACCTGGTCAGCCTGATCCTGGAAGCCAACCGCATCGGCGGGCGGCACGGTCTGGGCATGAGCGACCAGATTGAGAACCGCATCATCGAGGCGAAAAGCCGGGGCATTTACGAAGCCCCTGGATTGGCGTTGTTATTCACCGCTTACGAGCGCTTGGTCACCGGCATCCACAATGAAGACACGATTGAGCAATACCGCGATAACGGGCGCAAACTCGGCCGCCTTCTGTACCACGGCCGCTGGGTTGACCCGCAAGCCATCATGTTGCGTGAGGCGGCGCAGCGCTGGGTGGCACGCGCCG
>CAMCJY010000301.1 GCA_945875225.1 Comamonas sp. lk
AAAACCCTCACCGGCTTTACCTATGCGCGCGCTGTCGGGCAGGCGTACGGCATCAAAGCGCAGGGTGGCCAAAGGGTGTGGCGCCATCACGTCGATGCGCTCTTCAATCACTAAGCCGGGTGTGTCGGCGTCCACGATAAACGCAGAAATGCCGCGCGCGCCCGGCGCCTCGCCGGTGCGGGCAAACACCACATAAAAAGCGGCGATGCCGCCATTGGAAATCCAGGTCTTGCGGCCATTGAGTTCATAGCCACCGTCCACGGCAGTAGCGCTGCACTGCATGGCAGCCACGTCAGAGCCGGCATCGGGCTCGCTCAGTGCAAACGCGGCCAAACTGTTCCCGCGCACCACGCTGGGCAGGTATTTGGCTTGTTGCGCGGGCGTCCCCATCAGGCTGATGGCACCGCTGCCCAGGCCTTGCATAGCGAAGGCAAAGTCGGCCAGCCCTTCGTGGTAGGCCAGGGTTTCGCGCAACAGGCACAGGCGGCGCGTGTCGATGTTTTCGGCAGCGCCGCCGTGTGCGCTACCAGCGACGGCATGGGCCAACCACCCGCCCTGCCCCATGCGGCCTACCAAGGCGATGCAACGCGCATCGACGGCTGCGCGGCTTTCGTCGTGCGTGGCGTCTTGCAGATGGGCCTGGCACCAAGTATCCAGCCCGGCTTTGAAACTGCGGTGGCTGTCCTCAAAAAAAGGCCAGTGCATGTGGCTGTGCGGCTTGGCGTCCATATCAGTCCCCTTCAAACACCGGCGTTTGCTTGGCTACAAAGGCGTGGTAGGCGCGGTGGAAATCATTGGTGGCCATGCAAATAGCCTGGGCCTGGGCTTCGGCCTCGATGGCTTCATCGACACCCATATTCCATTCCTGCTGCAACATTTTTTTGGTCATGCCGTTGGCAAAGGTCGGGCCGCTGGCCAGTTGCTGGGCCATGGCCTGGGCTTGCGCATGCAGTTCTTCGGGGGTGCACACGCGGTTGTAAAAGCCCCAGCGCTCGGCCTCTTCGCCGCCCAGGCCGCGCCCGGTGAACAGCAATTCGCTGGCCCGGCCCTGACCGATCATGCGCGGCAGCAGTGCGCAGGCGCCCATATCGCAACCGGCTAGGCCCACCTTATTGAACAAAAAATAGGTTTTGCTGCGCGCGGTGCCAAAGCGCATGTCGGAGGCCAGCGCCAGCAAAGCGCCTGCACCTGCGCAGATGCCGTCTATCGCCGCGACGATGGGTTGCGGGCAAGCGCGCATGGCTTTGACCAGGTCACCCGTCATGCGGGTAAACGTCAGCAAGCCGGGCATGTCCAGTTTCGTGAGCGGGCCGATGATTTCATGCACATCCCCGCCTGAGCAAAAATTACCGCCCTCGCCGGTCAGCACCACCGCATGCACATCGGGCGCATAGACCAATGTGCGAAACAGATCGCGCAATTCAGCATACGAATCAAAGGACAGCGGGTTTTTGCGTTCGGGCCGGTTCAGGCTGATGGTGGCCACATGGTCCGTTATGCTGAACTTGAAATGCTGAGCCTGATAGTTGTGCAGGGCTTGGTTGTGGCCGGGCAATTGATGGGCTTGACCGGGCAGGTATTGGGTGCTCATGGCATCTCCTTGCGGGCGCTGCTGCGCGTGGTGCGGGGGGTGACGGTTTTCAAGGTGCCCAAGAGCGTGGCTAACTGGCTTTGCTCTTTGGCCGTCAAAGGGGACAAGAGTTCGCGCACCCAGGCTTGGTGGGCTTGGGCCATGGTGGCGAAGGTGCTGTGACCGGCATCAGTGAGCGTCAGGCGGTAAGAGCGCCGGTCACCTGGCACCGCCAGGCGCTGCACCAACTGCTCGCGCTCGAGTTGGTCCACGATGCTGGTGACATTCCCGCCAGTGACCATCATGCGGCGCGAGACTTCACCCATGGCCAGGCCCTCGGGTTCGCGTTCGAGTTGGGCCATCAAATCAAAGCGCGGCAACGTGATGCCAAACTGCTCGCGCAGGCGTTGGCGTATCGTGTCTTCGATGCGCGTGGTGCACGAAAGCAGACGCAACCATAGGCGCAGGGAAGCGTGGTGGTCCGCATGCGCGCGTTGCTCCATGTCGGTGTTCTGCCGCGCGTTCACGAGGCGCGCTCCTCGCTGCCGGCGCCTTGGGCTTGGGCTTGCAGGGCGCGTTCTCGGGCAAAACCGGCTTCGAGTTGTGGCTTGCCAGACACATAAGACTGCGGCCAGGAAAGGCCGGTGTAGCCAATCCGTGCCGCTTCGGTCAGCGTCCAGGCCGGATTAGCTAAATGGGGCCTGGCCACCGCGCACAAGTCGGCACGGCCCGCAGCGATCACGCTATTGACATGGTCGGCTTCACTGATGGCGCCCACGGCCATAGTCGCAATGCGCGCCTCTTGGCGGATGCGGTCGGCAAACGGGGTTTGGTACATGCGGCCATAGGTGGGCTTTTGGTGCGGGCTGACCTGGCCGCTGGAGCAGTCGATCATGTCCGCGCCCGCCGCTTTGAAGGCCTGCGCAATCTGCACCGCATCCGCTGGCGTAATACCGCCGTCCACCCAGTCATGCGCCGAAATGCGCACTGACATAGGCAGGTGCTGCGGCCACGCAGCGCGCACGGCTTCAAAAACTTCTAGCGGGTAGCGCAAACGATTAGCCAGCGCGCCGCCATATGCGTCGGTGCGCAGATTGGTCAAAGGCGAGATAAAGCCCGAGAGTAAATAACCGTGCGCGCAGTGCAATTCCAGCCAGTCAAAGCCGGCTTGTACAGCGCGTAAAGTAGCCGCTACAAAGTCGGCTTTAACACGATCCATATCTGCGCGGTCCATGGCGCGCGGCACCGGGCCTTCGTCCAGATAGGGCCGGGCAGAAGCGGCCAGCAGCGGCCAGTTTCCCTCGGGCAAGGGCTGGTCCATGCCCGCGCCCTGCCAGGGCACGCAGGTAGAGGCCTTGGCACCGGCATGGCCGATTTGCAGCGCGATCTTGGCGTCGGTCTGGCTATGCACCCAATCGACGATGCGCTGCCAGTCCTGCATTTGCTGGTCGTTCCACAAGCCGGGACAGCCGGGGGT
>CAMCJY010000302.1 GCA_945875225.1 Comamonas sp. lk
GGCTTTGTCAACCATGCCGGTGCCACGCTGCACATAGACAACCTCAAAGGCGAGAACGCGCACCACCAGTGCGAGACGGTGTTCAAAGCCTTTGCCCGCGCCTTGCGCATGGCGGTGGAGCGCGACCCGCGCGCTGCTGGCACCATCCCGTCCACCAAAGGCTCGCTCTGACGTGACACCCCGCCCGGAGGCTTGCGCCACCCCGCTATGAAATCCGTCGCTATCGTCGATTACGGCATGGGCAATTTGCGCTCGGTCACCCAGGCGGTCATGCATGCCGCGGCGCAGGAAGGCGTGCAAGCCATATGGGCGCGCAGCCCGCAAGAAGTGATGGACGCCGAGCGCGTGGTGCTGCCCGGCCAGGGCGGTATGCGCGACTGCATGTCCGAGCTGCGCGCCAGCGGCATGCTGGCCGCCGTGCTGCATGCTGCGGCGCACAAACCGCTGATGGGCGTGTGCGTGGGCATGCAGATGCTGCTGGACCACAGCGAAGAGCTGGACACGCCGGGCCTGGGCTTGATGCCCGGGACGGTGCGCAAATTTTCTCTAGAAGGGCGCTTGCAGGACGACGGCAGCCGCTATAAAGTACCGCAAATGGGTTGGAACCAAGTCTGGCAGGCCGATCACGCCAAGGGCGCGCACCCGGTGTGGGCGGGTGTGCCTGATGGCAGTTATTTCTATTTTGTGCACAGCTATTACGCCGACCCGCAAAACGCAGCGCACTGCGCTGGCCAGACCGATTACGGCGGGCGCTTTTGCTCGGCACTGGCCCGCGATAATATTTTCGCCACGCAGTTCCACCCGGAAAAAAGCGCCGAGCAGGGCCTGGCCCTGTACCGCAATTTTCTGCGTTGGGCGCCCTGATATGGCTATTGCGGCCCACTTGCGTGTATGGTTCGCCTAATTTTTCTTATCCCTTCCTTTCATTTTTATTACCCACCGCCACTGCACCATGCTGCTCATCCCCGCTATTGACCTCAAAGATGGCCACTGCGTTCGCCTGCAACAAGGCGATATGGATCAATCCACCACCTTCGGGGAAGACCCGGTCGCCATAGCGCGCAGTTGGGTGGACAAGGGCGCCAGGCGTTTGCATCTGGTGGACCTGAACGGCGCCTTTGCCGGGCACCCAAAAAACGAAGCGGCCATCCGCCGTATTCTTAAAGAAGTGGGTAGCGAAGTGGATGTGCAACTGGGCGGCGGCATCCGCGACCTGGACACCATTGAGCGCTATTTGGACGCTGGCCTGCGCTACGTCATCATCGGCACCGCCGCGGTCAAAAACCCGGGCTTTTTGCAAGACGCTTGTACCGCATTTGGCGGACACATCATCGTCGGCCTGGACGCTAAAGAGGGCAAAGTCGCCACCGACGGCTGGAGCAAACTCACCCGCCACGATGTAGTCGATCTGGGTAAAAAGTTTGAAGACTATGGCGTCGAATCCATCATCTACACCGACATTGGCCGCGACGGCATGCTCACCGGCATCAATATCCCGGCCACCGTGGCGCTGGCGCAAGCACTCTCGATTCCGGTCATCGCCTCGGGGGGCCTCTCCAATATGGCCGACATCGAAGCGCTGTGCGAAGTGGAAGACGAAGGCGTGGAAGGCGTGATCTGCGGACGTGCGATTTACACCGGCGACCTGGACTTTGCCGCCGGCCAAGCCCGCGCTGACGAACTCAATGGCTGATGCAATGACGGAGTCCGGCGCAACGCTAGCCAAGCGCAGTGAAGAACTTTTCCAAGGCCAGCCCTGCCACCGCTTGACGCTGGTCCATGGAGACAGCGTGTTGGTGGCGCAGCAAGGCGCGCATGTCATTTCTTGGCTTCATGGTGGGCGTGAGCGCCTGTTCCTTAGTCCCAATTCCGTGTGGGACGGGCACACCGCGATTCGCGGTGGCATCCCTGTTTGCTTTCCGCAATTCAACCAGCGGGGCGATTTGCCCAAACATGGTTTTGTGCGCAACCTCCCCTGGGCCTTGCTGGCCGCAGAGCCGGGCGAGGCGCCGAGCAGTTTGTCTTTTAGGCTAAGTGCCGATGACAGCACCCGCGCCCTTTGGCCCGCCGAGTTTGAAGCCTGCTTGCGCGTGGACTTGCTGCCAGAACAACTGTGCGTCACCCTGGAGGTGCGCAACCTGGGCACACAGGCTTTGCGCTTTACCGGCGCGCTGCATTCCTACCTGGCCGTGAGCGATATTGCGCAAGTGCGCCTATCCGGTTTGGGCGGACAAAAAGAATGGGATTCGCGGGCAGACAAGCATCAGCGCGCTGCCTACAGTTTGCAATGCGTGGGTCCGTTTGACCGGGTCTACAGCGCCCCGTCCGCGCCTATGCACTTACACGACCCACTTGGTGATTTGGAAATTAGCAACAGCGCGGGCTGGGCAGACTGTGTGGTGTGGAACCCTGGCGCGGCGGGCTGCGCCGTGATGCCTGATATGACGCCCGACGCGTTTGAGCACATGCTGTGCGTAGAGGCGGCGCAAGTGTTCGAGCCTATTACCGTGGCGGCAGGCGGGCAATGGAGCGGCAGTCAGCGATTGCGCGTATGAGGGCTTTGAAGCATGCTGGCTAAACGCATCATCCCTTGCCTGGATGTGACCGGTGGCCGTGTGGTCAAGGGCGTGAACTTTGTCGAACTGCGCGACGCGGGAGACCCGGTAGAAATCGCGGCCCGTTACAACGAGCAGGGCGCTGATGAGCTGACTTTCTTGGACATCACCGCCACCAGCGACGGGCGCGATGTGATCTTGCATATCATCGAAGCCGTGGCCAGCCAAGTGTTTATTCCACTCACCGTGGGCGGCGGCGTGCGCACCGTAGAAGACGTGCGCAGATTGCTCAACGCCGGGGCCGATAAAACCAGCTTTAACTCGGCGGCCATTGCCAACCCGCAAGTCATCCGCGAAGCGTCTGCCAAATCCGGCGCGCAATGCATCGTGGTGGCCATTGACGCCAAACGCCGCAGCGCGCAGGACGAGCAGCGCATCGGCACCAACGGCTTGGCCCTAGGCCCCGGCTGGGACGTGTACAGCCACGGTGG
>CAMCJY010000303.1 GCA_945875225.1 Comamonas sp. lk
TTTTGCACTTCGTAGGGGCGCGAACGCGCCCAGTGTTCTTTAAAGCCACTATTGACCAGCAAACCCGGCCCGAGGGCGCCCGACAGCACCACGAAAGCCAGTGGTAGGCGCCAATGGCGGTAAGCCGGGCGCAGGCTGGCCGCTATCCAGCCGACCAAGGCCACCAAGACCACGCCACGAAAAAAACCGGGTACGTAGAGATTGATCAGTTCCACCCACCACCATTGAATGATGTGTTGCTCGGTGCCCGGCCCGGCAAACCAGGCTGCTACCTGCAGGTCCAAGACGGGCCAAACGGTAGGCACCATCGCCAAGGCGGCCAGGGCGAACACCATGCGCCAGAACAGAGCCGGCGCGCGATGGGGGAAGCTGGCAGGTGGGGTAAGTGGGTCTGGATTCAATTGTCTTGGGTGTTGGGTGGCGGCCTCGGGCGCCTGGGCTTGGTCCAGCGACTGCCTTTCGCGCAGGCGATTATCGTTGGGCGTGAGTGGCCTGCGGCTGTGGCGTCTTATGTTGCTGTCGTGTAAAGCCTGTCAACCATTAGCATGGCCCCACCGTTAAGGAACCAACAACACCCGTGCTTTACCCAGCGTAGAGTGCAAACTGGCTGCGTAGCCGCAAGGAGATACCCATGAAAACTTGTTTTCTAAGCATATTGGCGCTAAGCGCTGCAGGTGCGGGATGGGCCCAAGATGTGGGTCGGGTGATTTCCTCCACGCCCATCATCCAGCAGGTGGCCGTACCGCACCGGGTGTGCAATACCGAGCAAATCAGTTACCAGCAGCCCAGCAGTGGCGCCGGCGCTATCTTGGGCGCGCTGGCCGGATCAGCGATCGGTAACTCGGTGGTCGGGCGCGGCGCCGAGCGTGCTGCGGCCACAGCCATCGGCATGGTGGGCGGCGCGGTCATTGGCGACCGGGTGGAGGGGCCCGGCGGCGAGCGCGTCCAAAATGTGGAGCGTTGCACTGTGCAAAATTTTATGGAAAACCGCACCAGCGGCTACCAGGTCCTATACGAATTCGCCGGCAAACAATACAGCGTTCAAATGGCCCAGGACCCCGGCCCCTCGATTGCTCTGCAAGTTGCCCCGGCCAATGGGCTGATGTCCCAGGCGCCTGCACAAACTGCCGTGATTTCCTCTTCCAACCCGGTGTACACGCAGCCCAGTGTTACTTACATCAGCGTGCCTGCACCTAGCGTCTATTACCCGGCTGCTAGCTACCGCCCGGTGTTTGTGCCGACGGTGGTGATTCCCTGGGGCCATCGCCACCGTGACCGCCATTTCTGGCGTTAGGCCTTGTGTATGCAGGGCGGGCTAAGCCGCATCAGGAAACATCCAGCGTCGGGTCGGTAATTGGGCCGGTGCCGCTAAAGCGGTTCATGGCCAGATAAATCACCGGCGTTATAAACAGGGTGATGGCTTGCGAAAATACCAGTCCGCCGACCACGGCCAGACCCAGCGGCTGGCGCAATTCTGCCCCCGCCCCCACGCCCAGGGCAATCGGTAATGCGCCAAATAAGGCCGCCAGTGAGGTCATCATGATGGGACGAAAGCGCAGCAGGCAGGCGGTGTGAATAGCTTGCTCTGGGCTCATGCCTTGTTCGCGCTGGGCTTGAATGGCAAAGTCAATCATCATGATGGCATTTTTCTTGACGATACCAATCAGCAGCAACACGCCAATGGTGGCAATCAAGGTCAGATCTTCGCCAAATAGCATCAAGGTTGCCAGCGCGCCCATGGCCGCTGAGGGCAAACCCGCAAGAATCGTTAGTGGATGGATATAGCTTTCGTACAGCACGCCGAGCAAGACATAAATCACCAACAATGCTGCCACCACCAGAACTACTTGCCCGCCTTGCGCGCTTTTGAAGACCGCAGCGTCGCCGCCGTACGATGTAATGATGGACGATGGCAATTCAATCGCGTCACGCGCCCGGTCTATTTTGGTGGTCGCATCGCCTAAGGCCGCGCCGGGCGCCAGATTGAAGGAAATAGTGACCGCTTGCAGTTGCCCAACGTGGTTGATCGCCGTGGGCCCCATCATCCGCTCGCCGGTGGTGAAGTTGCTAATCGGTACCAGCGCGCCGGTATTGGAGCGAACGTAGATACCCGAAAGGGCCTGCTCATCTTGTTTGGCTTCTGGTGCCACTTCCATAATGACTTGGTAGCTGTCGGTGGGCAGGTAGATGGTCGACACCTGGCGCTCGCCAAAGGCGCTGAACAGGGCAGAGCGCACTGCCTCCATGCTGACGCCCAGGCTGTTGGCCCTATCGCGGTCGATTTTGAGCTGCGCTTGCAGAGCGCGAAATTGCGCATCGCTGGTGACGTCGCGAAACAGGGGGTCAGCGCGCAATTTTTCTTGCAACTTACCGGCCCAGGTGTTCAGCTCATCGGCGCGCACGCTTTGCAGCACGTATTGGAATTGCGCTTTGCTGGTACGGCCACCCAATTGCAAGTTTTGAGTTGGGCGCATAAAGACATTCAAACCGGCGATAGAGCGCAGTTTTTTGCGTAAATTCTCAATGACTTTTTTTGCTGGCAGACGCTTAGAAGACGGTTTGAGCGTGACAAACATGCGACCTGCATTCTGGCCACTGTTGCCGCCGATAAAAGAGTTGACCGCATCCACGTTTTCATCGTTGCGGATGATGTTGGCGGCGCGCTCTTGCAGCTTGATCATGGCGGCAAAGGAAATGTCTTCGTTGGCCTCGGTGGTAACGGTGATTTGCCCAATATCCTCTTCCGGGAAAAACCCTTTAGGGATGATGTTGACCAAATAAACCGTACCAAAGAAGGTAGCAAAGGCAATCAACAATACCGTTTTGCGCCAGCGCAGCGAAAGGTTGAGCATGTGTGTGTAAGCAGCCAGCATATTGTCAAAGCCGCGTTCAAACATGCGCACCAGCGCTCCGGGTTTGGCGTGATGGGATTCTGCTTTTAGAAAGCGGCTGGCCAGCATGGGCACCAGGGTCAGGGACACAAAGGCCGACACCAAAATAGCCAGACTGACCACGACTGCGAATTCGTGGAACA
>CAMCJY010000304.1 GCA_945875225.1 Comamonas sp. lk
ATTGTTTGCGGCGGGGCAGTTTGTCTTGTTTTCGTATTTCGCGCCCTATTTCAAGCAGCAATTGCAGTTGAGCGCTGTAGACCTCAGCATCTTGTTTGCCTGGTTTGGCGCCTTTGGCTTTATCGGCAACGTGCTGATGTCACGCAATATCGACCGCAGCGGCGCGCCGCGCGCGGTGATGTGGAGCGTGGGCGCCATGGCGCTGAGCCTGCTGCTCTGGCCGCTGGCCACCAATGTGCTGCTGGCCGCCATCATCATCCTGCCCTGGGGACTGGGCTGCTTTGCGTCCAACTCCGCGCAGCAGGCGCGCCTGGGAGGTATTGCGCCCACACTGGCCTCGGCCTCCATCGCGCTCAACAGTTCGGCCATGTACGCCGGCCAGGCTATGGGAGCGGCCAGCGGCGGCTGGCTAGTCGCCCAAGGCCGCATGCTGGACCTGCACTGGTTCGGCCTGGCAGCCCTGTTGGCCGCTATGCTGGTGAGCTGGTGGGCCAGCCGTCAAACCGTGGACTTGGCGCTGGCGCGGGGTTAGAAATCTGGCTGTTCAGCCTGGGACGCAATAGCACTTCGCCGCGCTCTCCAAGCGCCTAACAGCACCAACAAGCCGGGCACAAAAATCATGGCCCAGATGATTTTGTCCAAGTGCAGTTTTACCCAGGGGATGTTGCCAAAGAAATAGCCCACGGTCACGATGCCCACGACCCACAGCACGCCGCCCAGCACGTCATAAAAAGTGAACTTCGCGCGCGTCATGTGTGCCACGCCGCCGACAAAGGGCGCAAACGTGCGCAAAAAAGGCATAAAGCGCGCGGCCACCAGGGTGATGCCGCCGTAGCGCTCGTAAAACGCATGCGCTTGGTCAAAAGCCGCTTTGTTAAACAAGCGCGAGTCTTGCCACTGAAACACGCGTGCACCAAAGTAGCGCCCTATGGTGTAGTTGGTCTGGTTGCCCATCACCGCCGCTGCCAGCAGCAAGGGCACGACGATGCTGTAATCCATCAAGCCTACGCCACACATCGCACCCACCACAAACAGCAGAGAATCACCCGGCAAAAAAGGCATGATGACCAGACCGGTTTCCACAAAGATGATCAGAAACAGCAGCGCATAGACCCACAGGCCGTAATTGCTGACAAACATTTCCAAGTAGCGGTCAACGTGCAATACAAAGTCAAGCAAGGTCGCGGCGAGTTCCATGCGGGCATTATCGCCGCCACCCCCCCCACCTACAATCCCCGCGTGAACGTCCCCAACCCCAGCCCCCGCAAGCCCATACGGGCCCTGCCCGATACTTTGATCAGCCAAATTGCGGCCGGCGAAGTGGTGGAGCGCCCGGCCTCGGTGGTGCGCGAGTTGGTGGATAACGCGCTGGACGCAGGCGCGCGCCAAGTGACTGTTCGCTTGCTGGCCGGCGGGGTGCGCCTGATTGCGGTGGAAGACGATGGCATGGGCATAGTGCGCGCCGAACTGCCGCTGGCCTTTGAGCGCCACGCCACCAGCAAAATCGGCAATTTGCAAGACCTGGAATCCGTGGCCACCATGGGCTTTCGGGGTGAGGCGCTGGCCGCCATCAACGCGATTGCCGACTGCGCCATCTTGTCGCGCGCGCTGGGCCAATCAGAAGCCTTTTTGCTGGACGGGCGCAGCGGCGAGTTGCGCCCGGTGGCCCGCGAAACCGGCACCACGGTGGAAGTCAAAGAATTGTTTTACAGCACCCCGGCGCGGCGCAAGTTTCTCAAGACCGATGCCACCGAACTGGCCCATTGCATTGAAGCCGTGCGCCGCCATGCGCTAGCGCGGCCCGATGTGGGGTTTGCGATTTGGCATGAGGGTAAGCTGGTGGAGCAATGGCGCGCGCATAGCGATAAGGCGCTTGGCTTGCAAGCACCGGATGCAGCAGCAGACGAAGTGGATACCACAGAGTTGTTGCGCGCCACGCAACGCGCCGCGCTGGACCGGCGTTTGGCCGATGTATTGGGCAGCGATTTTTTAGCGCAATCGATTGCCGTCGATTGGCGCAGCCCGCCCGGCCCGCAAGACCCTAGCGGCTTGGGCGCGCGCAGCATGCGGGTGTGGGGCCGCGTCGGCATACCGGATGCCGCCCGCGCCCGCGCCGACCAGCAGTTTTGTTATGTGAATGGCCGCTTTGTGCGCGACAAGGTGCTCACGCATGCCGCGCGCAGCGCCTACGAAGACGTGCTGCACGGGCAGCGCCAACCGGTGTATGCGCTTTACTTAGACATGGACCCGACGCGGGTGGATGTGAACGTGCACCCCACCAAAATCGAAGTGCGCTTTCGGGACAGCCGCGAAGTCCACCAAGCAGTGCGCCATGCTGCCGAAGAAGCACTGGCTTTGCCGCGTGCAGGCCGCGCCTCCCAACTGGATGCAGATACAAGGGGCCAAAGCGCTTGGGGCAACTTGCTCAAGCCCGACGCGGGCTTTGCAGCTGGCAGCCAAAACGGCTATGGCCCGGCAAACAATCGCAGCGCACCTGGGGCGATGGCGCCACCAAATTCACCGTTGTTTATGCGCCAACAAGGCATGCGCTTTGCGCCGCAGGACAGCGTGGGCCACCGCGTGAGCGATGTGGCTGCTTTGTGGCAGAGCACACCCACACACTTTGACAATGCAAATGCACTTGACACCCGGGGTACCGGCAGCAACGCATGGACAGCGCAAAGCGCAGCGGATGTGGCGCACAGGGACGCTGCCTACCCTTCACAGCAAGCGCCGCATACGGACGCACCAGATTGGCCGCTGGGCCGCGCCCTGGCACAGTTGCAAGGCATTTACATATTGGCAGAAAACGCGCAAGGCCTGATCGTGGTCGATATGCATGCCGCGCACGAACGCATCGTTTACGAGCGCCTCAAAGCACAATTCAATAGCGACCCAGCAAGCGCGGCGCAGACCAAGGCAATGGCCAGCCAGCCCTTGCTGATTCCCGCCACCTTTGCGGCCACACCGGAAGAAGCCGCTACGGCCGAGGCGCATGCCGACACCTTACATGCGCTAGGCCTAGAGGT
>CAMCJY010000305.1 GCA_945875225.1 Comamonas sp. lk
CGCTGGCCTAGTGCCAGTGTAAGAGTTTGAATGTGTAAAAGCCCCCAGGTGGAAACGCCTGGGGGCTTTTTAACGTGCGCCCAGCCTGGGCATACGCCTCGACGCAAAGACAAGCACCTGATGGCATTGGCCATCAGTCAGAATCTTGAGTGAGCGAATTCGCCAAGTCTGCCTTCGCTGCCTATCGCCTGAGCTGTGCCCGCTAAAGCCAACTTGCGCGACAGCAATGACAAAAAAATCCCCGCGCCCTTTTCAGGCGCGGGGATCTTGTTTGCTCTTTCTTCACACTGGCATATGGCCAGCGCGAGAATTAGAAGGAGTGGGTCAACAACACCAAGGCTAGGCTGCCCTTAGCAGGATTCATATTTGCAGTGGTCTTGATACCGTCATAGCTTGAGTACTGACCGGTCAGTCCAGTACGCTTGCTGAACTGGTAGTTAGCCGTTAAGCCAGTGTTTGTATAGGAACCGTTTGAATCCTTCAATGTAGCATTCATACCGCTGATTTCACGGCTACCGTAGATTGCTCCAAGTGTAATAGCACCCAGTGGGACGGAAGCCGCAATAGTAAATTGGGTTGATGTACCACCGCTCGACGCGGTACCTTTCTGGTAACCGGAGCCGATTTTGGCCATGCCAAGATCATATGAACCAGCCAAACGCATCACATTAGAGTTCGTTGCATCCGACTTCGCTACTTCGTTGTCATAAGTAAAGTACTGCCCATTAACTGCGATTGGGCCGTCGGCGTAGGTTATCGCGCCAACGCTAATACGCTGCGATGTAGAGCCCTCGGCACCACCCCAACCCGTGACGTTTCCTGCTTCTTGATGAGAAGCAGTCAGCGTAAATTTGTTGACTGGCGCGGTTACCGTGAGGTAATCACGGCGTGAACGGGCGGAGAAGTTGCCATGGTCTGCAAAATCATAGTACAGCACGCCAACACCGCCTAGGCTACCGGAGGCGTAGTCTGGAGACTTAGTGTTACCGACTGTAATTGATCCCATTGGCCCCGCAATCTTGATATCAAAGTTATGTGGGTAGAGCCCATATTTTCCATAACCGTTGTTTGTTGGGTCAGTAGCGCGCTCTAAGCCACCCAAACCCATACTCGCAGTAGCTTTGTAACCGCTACCCATGTCTTCACTCGATTTAATGTAGAGCTCAGCGGAATCTACAGCAAAGCCGCCATTAGCAGCTCCAGTGCCTTGGGCGGTGGCGACAACGTATCCAGCCGACATGTAGCCGGTGATAGAAACTTGTGCAGAAGCGGCGCCTACCGCTGCGATCGAAGCGAGGGCGATCAATGTCTTTTTCATATTAAATCCCTGAAAATTGTTAAACAAATCATGTTCTATAAAAAGAACATGATTTATTCGACCACGGCTGATCGCAAGCGGGCAAGGGAAACCTTGTAAATTAGATAACTAAATCCCAATGCGTAACATTTTTACAACAAACAGGCCTACCCCTAGCGACGGAGTATTGGCTTGGAAGCCCTTTGCGTGAAGGGGCGTACGCCGCCCACCCGCACAGGGTCTAGGCACGCGCAGTTTTGCGGTTGGCGCAGTCTGGCTTGGTGCAACTTGCGTAGAGGCTAAGGGCGTGGTCGGTGATGGAAAAGCCTTTGGCTTTGGCCACGGCGTGTTGGCGCTTTTCGATTTCGGCGTCGTAAAACTCTTCGACTTGGCCGCAGTCCAGGCAGACCAGATGGTCGTGGTGTTCGCCTTGGTCCAGCTCGAACACCGACTTGCCGCCTTCAAACTGGCTGCGCTTCAAAATGCCGGCTTGCTCAAACTGCATAAGCACGCGGTACACCGTGGCCAGGCCCACATCGGCGCGTTCTTGCAGCAATACCCGATA
Organism: Comamonas sp. lk; assembly: GCA_945875225.1. Taxonomy (GTDB): domain Bacteria; phylum Pseudomonadota; class Gammaproteobacteria; order Burkholderiales; family Burkholderiaceae_C; genus Allorhodoferax. The sequence continues at coordinate 1,863 of CAMCJY010000305.1, forward strand.
GATATCTTCGGCCGACATATGACGCTGGCGGCTGCGCTGGAAGACTTCCAATATCTTCAGACGCGGCAGCGTGGCCTTGAGGCCGGTGCTTTTGAGTTCGTCGATGTTGCTCATGCGTAAAGCAGGCCTTACAGGGGCGGGGCTACAATGCCGCGATCTTACTGCCGCATGCAAACCATGATTTTTCTACCCACTTTGCGCCGTTTCGCGGCCCTGTTTGCGCTTGCCGGGGTGCTGTGTTTGGCAGCGGGCTGCAGCAGTTTGGACAAAGCCAGTAATTCGGTAGCCGGCGTGCTGGAGCCCTACCGCATGGAAATTGTCCAGGGCAATGTGGTCAGCCGCGAACAAGTGGCCGCCATTCCCAAGGGGGCTAGCCGGGCCCAGGTGGCCGCCGTCTTGGGCACGCCATTACTGACCAGCGTGTTTCATGCCGACCGCTGGGTGTATGCCTTTAGCCTGTACCAGCAGGGCAAGCCTGGTCAGTTGCGCCAAGCTACCGTCTTTTTTAAAGGCGACAGCATGGAGCGCATCGAAGCCGATGCGCTGCCTACTGAGTCTGAGTTTGTGAGCACTTTGCGCACTACGGTGCAACTACCCCCAGCCAAACCCATGCAAGCCAGCGCCGAGGCCCTGGCCAAGTTCCCGGCGCCCGCGCCCAAGGCAGCAGCGCCTGCGCTGCCACCGGCACGCACTAATTACCCGCCGCTGGAGCCATAGGCTCGCCGCTGTATATAAAGCTATAGAGCGCACGCATGACGCACGCGATAGCCATTGCCGGTGCCTCCGGGCGCATGGGCCAGATGCTGGTGGAAGCAGTACGCGCTAGCGCCGATTGCCACTTGGCCGCAGCGCTGGACCGTGCGGACAGCCCGGCCATCGGCCAGGATGCGGGCGCCTTTGGCGGGCAAAGCACCGGCGTGCTGATTTCACCGGATTTGGCCGCCGGCCTTGCGCACAGCAAATTCTTGATCGACTTCACCCGCCCGGAAGGCACGATGGCGCATTTGGCCGTGTGCCGCCGCCTGGGGGTGGCCATGGTGATTGGTACCACTGGCTTTAGCGAGCCCCAAAAAGCAGAGATAGCCCAGGCGGCCAAAGATATCCCCATCATGCTGGCGCCCAATATGAGCGTGGGTGTGAA
>CAMCJY010000306.1 GCA_945875225.1 Comamonas sp. lk
ATTCGCTGTGCCGACTTGATGCCCACGCCGGGCAGGCGCCGCAAGGCCTGAATCAAGGCGTCCAGCGCGTGCGCGTCAGACATGGCGCGACGCCCCTGCTTGAAAAGCCATCACGCGCTAAAACGGAAGCTTCATGCCCGGGGGCAGGCCGGCGGTGATCTTGGCCATTTTTTGCTCCGAAGTTGCTTCGGCCACGCGCAAGGCTGCGTTGAAAGCAGCAGCCACCAGGTCTTCGAGCATGTCCTTGTCGTCGGCCAGCAGACTCGGGTCGATCGTGATGCGCTTGACCTCGTGCTTGCAAGTCATGGTGACTTTGACTAGACCGGAGCCGGATTCGCCTGTGACTTCAATCTGGCCCAACTCTTCCTGGGCTTTTTTCACGTTGTCCTGCATCGCCTGCGCCTGCTTCATCAGGCCGGCAAGTTGTCCTTTATTGAACATCAAAATTCCTTATAGGTGTGCTGTAAATACGAGAAGTGTCCATGCCATCGGTCCATGCGAAGCCACTATAAAGGCCGGATGCTACCGGGAACAATTTTCGCCCCAAAGTCGCGCATCCAGCTTTGGACTAAGGGGTTGCTGTGGATGATGTGCTCTGCGGCCTGCTGGCGCTCTGCGCTGGCGCTCGCATTGCGGCGCGCCGGACTGTCGCTGACGCGTCCCACCTCCACCAGCAAGTTGACCGCAAAGCCTGCGTCCCGCAGCGCCTGGCCCAGGCGATCGCGACTTCCCGACTGGTTAAGCGACTCGCTTTCCACCCGCAAAATCCACTGGTCTTCGTCGCGCCCAATCAGCTGCGACTGCAAAGCCAACTCGCGCGCCAAGGCGTTAACCGCCTGCGCCTGCACCAAAGCCTGCACGGTTTGGTGCCAAAAAGCCCCGTGCTCCGTCTCCACAAAACCAGCGACTGCGCCAGCAACATGCTGGTCCAGGCGGCTTTCTTGCTGCACCCGCATCGGAACGCCCACCACGCGGTGGGTGGGAGTGCTCTTGTCGCTGGGCTCAGCATCCAGGCCATGGCGGACAGCCGGGTCATGGACTGAAAGCAATTGGCCCGGCGGCACCGGATCGTTGGTGGAAATTTGCGCGCTTGCTGGGCGATCGGGGGGCACTATTTGCGCAGAAGTCGCAGGAGCCAGTGGCGCAGACGGTTTCGGCGCTTGCCCGGGCGCAGGGCCAGGGCTGACGAGAGCCTCAGGCGCTGATTTCAGGCTTTTTTTTTCCGCCACCATCGCGCCAGGAGCGCTTCGCGCAGGCACAGCCCCGTCGCCAGGCTTGAAGGCCAGCAAGCGCAAGAGCACCATAGTGAGGGCCGCATATTCGTCCGGTGCCAAACCTAAGTCACCCCGCCCGTGCAGGCAAATGCTGTAGAGCAACTGGGTTTCGTCGGCCGGCAAAAGCGCAGCCAGGCGGGCCATGTCGGCCTCCTGCGGGTCACCGCTGTCGGCTATGGCAGCCTCGCCCATGGACTGATAAACCGCCATACGGTGCAAGACGCTGGCCATTTCCTCCAAAGCCGACGCCGCGTTGAGGCCCTGCACCCGCAGGCTTTCCACGGTTTCCACCACCTTGCGGCCTTCGCTTTGGGCCAGCGCTTCAATCAAGGCAAAAACATAAGACCGATCCACGCTGCCCAGCATTTGCCGCACCGTGACCTCGGACACCTGACCGGCGCCAAAGGCGATAGCCTGGTCGCTCAGGCTCAAGGCGTCACGCATGGAGCCGCGCGCCGCACGAGCCAGCAAGTGCAAAGAAGGCTTATCAAAGGCCACGCTTTCAGCGGCCAGCACCTGCTCCAAATGGTCAAAAATGGTTTGCGGCGCCATAGGCCGCAAGTTAAATTGCAGGCAGCGCGAGAGCACCGTGACCGGCACTTTTTGCGGATCGGTGGTGGCCAGCACAAATTTCAGGTAATCCGGCGGCTCTTCCAGCGTCTTGAGCATGGCATTAAAGGCATGTCCGGTGAGCATATGCACCTCGTCGATCATGAAAACCTTGAAGCGCCCCTGCACGGGTTTATAGACCGCTTGCTCCAGCAGCGCCTGAACTTCGTCAACGCCCCGGTTGGACGCGGCATCTAATTCGGTGTAATCCACAAAGCGGGCAGCATCAATATCGGTGCAGGCTTGGCAAACGCCGCATGGCGTGGCGGTGATGCCGCCCTGGCCGTCCGTCCCCTGGCAGTTGAGGGATTTGGCCAAGATGCGCGAAACCGTAGTCTTGCCCACGCCTCGCGTGCCGGTAAACAGGTAGGCATGGTGCAGGCGCTGGGTGGAAAGTGCATTTGCCAAGGCTTGGACTACGTGACCCTGGCCCACCATTTGCGCAAAATTGCGCGGTCGGTATTTGCGGGCAAGAACCAGATAGGACATGGCGGGATTCTACGGTGGCCGTGCCTGCGGCCTAGGGCAGGCGCAAGCAATCCGGTATATTGCCACGGATGCAATACGGAGCCACGCCATGAACATGCCCGCACCCGCTTCGCTCCTCATGAGCGGCGATGAATACCGCGAATCACTACGCCGCTACCGGCCCCGGGTTTTTCTAGATGGCCGATTGGTCGAATCCGTGGTGGATGAACCCGGTTTTGCACCAGGCATGAATGCCATCGCCCTGACCTACGACTACGCGCTCAAAGCACGGTACGCCAAGCTCATGACCGCCGTGCAGCAAAGCAGCGGCAAAACCGTGAACCGGCTCACCCACATCAACACCAGCGCCGGCGACCTGCTCAATAAGCTCGAAGCCGTGCGCTTGGTCTGCCAGGAAACCGGATGCGCCCAGCGTTACCTCACACATGACGCGCTCAATGCCATTGGCCAGGTCAGCGCCCGCATTGACGATGCGAAAGGCAGCACCGAGTACACCGCGCGTTTTCTTAATTACATGCACCGCGTGCAAGACCAGGACCTAACGCTGGGCGTGGCCATGACCGATGCCAAAGGCGACCGGGGACTGCGCCCGCATCAGCAAGGCAACAGGGACAGCTATGTCCATATCGTG